>CAUOQW010000333.1:0-3890 GCA_963506825.1 uncultured Cellvibrio sp. | reverse complement strand
TACGCACCAGTTTTGGCATATTTTCATCAAGCAAATTACGCGCAGATAAATTTACCGCCACGCTTACATTCAAACCTTGCGAATGCCAGAGGCAACATTGCGCAATACTTTTTTCTAACACCCAAGCAGTGAGCGGATGAATTAAACTCGTAACTTCTGCGATGGGAATAAAATCATTGGGCGGCACAAAACCTAACTCAGGATGATTCCAACGCAAAAGCGCTTCAAATCCATAAAATCTTTTACTGCCTAAATTTACTTTAGGCTGATAATACAAACACAATTGATCTTCGCGAATTGCGCGACCCAATTCACTCATCATGGCCAAACGTTTAGGCGAATGTGGCTCAATCTCCGGCTTGTAAACTGCTATCCCCGACATTTGCTCTTTAGCGTGATACATAGCCACATCGGCAAAGCGCATCAACTCATTCACATCCGCCGCTTGTGTGGGGGCTAAAACAATGCCAATACTCGCACTAATTTCTGCACAAAATACTTCAAGGTCAAACTCCAAACGTAGTGCATCTAAAATACAATGTGCAAACACCACAGCGTGTTGTTGATTGCGAATGCTCGGTAAAAAAATGGCAAATTCATCGCCGCCCATACGCGCGACAGTGCCTTTTATTTCACCCATCTCAGAAGCGATGCGCGGCCCAATCAATTGCAATAAACGGTCGCCCACTTGATGCCCAAGGGTATCGTTCATTTCTTTAAAACGATCCAAATCGATAAATAATAAAGCACCGAGAGACGCTTCATCCTTTGCGTAAAAATGTTCAATTTCCTGATAAATATTGGCGCGATTAGGCAGTCCTGTCAGCGAATCGTGAAGCGAAATATATTCCAGTTTTTGCTGATAGCGTTTACCAACAGAAACGTCTTTAGTAGTGCCCCACACGCGGGTTAAACAATTATTTTCAATCACACCTACGCAGGAAATTTGAAAGTAAAAGCGACGCCCTTTGTGATCCTCACGAATAATATCGTGATCATTCATTTGGTATTTATTTTTGACAAAATACTGCAAATCAAATGCATAGCGCGTTGAGCCACTTTCACGCAAGCCCATACCCAGAATATCTTGCAGCGAGTTGACACCCAACATAGTGACCAACACTTTATTGCCTTGGGACAAACAGGCACGCTCGGCCATTAAATCGACTTGCACTTCGATGGAATGATCCAGCGAAATTGGTGGCACCATGTCATAGCACCAAATCGCTTCACTACTGTTAGCGATAAAGGCTTTGTAGCTGGCTTCACTCTCTTGCAATTCACGCTGCTGCTTTAACAAGGTTTGCAGTGCATTTTCTTCACTGGATCTATCCTGCAACTGAATCAGTACACGCTCTACTTCGCCATATCGATCGCGAATCGGCAGCAAGCTCGCGCGCACGCTAATTTTTCGATCACCGAGATTAAATTTTTTCGCTGCTAATGATTTGATAATCGTGTTGAGTGAATAACATATATCGACGCTCAGGGTTTCGCCGCTGCGATATACTTTTTCTATAAGATGCGGAAGATCCACCAAGCTCTGTAACTGTTTATCTTGTAAAAGATTGTAGCGGCCAACAGCGGCGCTAATTTTACGCGAGTTGAGCTCCAATAATTTTTCAAAGGCAACATTCGCCTGCAACAGAATGCCTTTAGCATCTGTCATTAAACTGGCAATGGGGTTTTCAGAAAAGAGCGTGCGCAACACACTGTTGCTGGTCTCTATTCCAGGATTCGCCAACCAGTGGCTAGAAGGTACTACGACACCTTCGTAGTGCCGCAGATTATTAGCATCGGAGATTAAGCGGCCAATAAAACGCACGCGAACTTCATCACAGCCAGCCGCAACGCAATTAACCTCGCAGGCACGCACACCAGCGCCACAATTGAGAAGTTCAGCACTAAAGGTCTGCTGGAAAATATATTTATCGGCGGAATTGAGCGCATCCAGCAAAACAGATAAATGTTGAAATGGATGCGGGTTTCCCAAAAATACCAAAGGAAACTCTTTAGAAAACTGCAAAGTACCGGTAGCAATATCAAAGCGCCAAGCGGCAACATCGGGAGCCAATAATGCATATTCCAAACTGAGAGGGTTCAGCGCCTCCAAATTGGCTGAATGCGGTTGTAGATGGCTCATACGCAAAAATTAGACTCAAAAGTGAATGTTCAAAAGTGAGTCTAGACAAAGAAACCGGTTTAGCTATAAGAATTTCTTGCTATGGGAAAGTAACATAACAAAACTTTTAAACGCCAATTTGGCACAAAAATCATCATAAATACAAAAGCTTAGCCTTCTCAAGAATTTATGGAGGTTTCTAGCACTTTAATAGTGCGGCGGGCGTTCATTGGTGATGTCTTCGCTTCCGTCACCTTGGGTAAACGAGAGCTCATCTATGCGCTTGGCCAATAAACGCATTTGATGCTGCAACTGAAGAATATCGGCATCCTGCTTGGTAATAACTTGGTTTAATTGATTGATCGTATCTTCTTGGTAGGCAATACGCGTCTGTAACTCTATTAATTCATCGCCCATTTCGTTTAGGGTCTGTTCAATCATCGTTATTCTCCTAGTACTTCATAAGCGGCATCGATTAATTGCACGGCACGCTCATCGATTAAAATATTTTGCCCCATCCGCGAGGTGACATAACCAAAACCCAATTGATAATCGGGGTCCGCAAAGCCAATACAACCGCCCGCACCTGGATGCCCAAAGGCACGCGCACCGCGCCCGTAACGACAATCGGCTCGATTAGCTTGCGACAACATAAAGCCGTGACTAAAGCGCAAAGGCAAACCTAGCACCTGATCATGACTAAATGTTTGCTCCTGCGAACAGAGCGATAAAGTCTCAGCAGGCAATAAGCCCCCATTCGCCATAGCACCACAAGAAAGAGCACCGTAAATAGCCGCAATTGCCTGTGCGTTTGCATGCGCATTCGCCGCCGGAATTTGTGCTTGCCGCCAAGCTTGGGTATTAGTCGCCGTCATTAAACTGATGGGATTGCAGAAAGCACGATTGGTGACTCCGCGCGGATCGGCCTTCATCAATTTACCTAGCGCAACACTATCAGCTCCATTACTTTCACCCGACGCAAGATTGCGTTTTAAAGATCCAGTATCCGCAATTAAATCCAACGCCGAATCAGGTACGCCGAAATAACAAGTCACCCCCAAAGGCGCTGCAACTTGTGCCTGAAAATAAGCGTTAAAACTTGCGTAACCACTGACGCGGCGCACCAACTCACCCAGAATCCAACCGTACATAAAGGGCGAATAACCCTGCCCAGTTTTTAGCTGCCACCAAGGTGTTTCGCTGGCGGCAGCAGCAGTCATGGCATCCCAATTAAAAATCTGGTCATCGGCGATATGTTGATGAAATGCCGAGAGGCCGCTGCGATGGGAAAGCACATCGCGCACGGTGATTTGCGCTTTATCGCCCTGTGTAAATTCCGGCCAGTAATGAGCGATAGGAGAATCCAAACTCAGCTTACGCTGCGCAACCAACTGCAATACACAAAGCGCAACTAAGCCTTTACCGGCAGAGAAAATATTGACGATGGTATTTTCATCCCAGGGTTGATTGACAATGCTCGCCAAGCGATTGTTGCGCTCGCCCGCCCAAATATTCACCACACATTCGCCAGCGTGATAAAGCGCAACACCTGCGCCCTGCTCCCCTTCAGTAAAGTTAGCTGCAAACGCATCCACCACCGGCTGCCATTGAGGCGACCACGTACCATTTATGTTCATTGGCTAAACTCGTCAACTTTTAATGGCCGGCATTCTACCAGCTAAAAACCCGTGGGCGATCTGCTAATATTGCGCCCCTAAAGAGGACTCCTTATGAGCAACGACAAAAACTCCCGCCTCGTCTACTCCAC
>CAUOQW010000332.1:0-3902 GCA_963506825.1 uncultured Cellvibrio sp. | reverse complement strand
TTGGTTTCAATGCTTTTTCTTTGTGCCTTACCGCTAACCGGGTTATCCCCATTATGGGAAACCGGTGGCAGCGGTTTGATCCTGTGGATGCAGGCCATCATTTTGTTCTTTATAAATGCGGTGTACCAAGATGATCCCGACACGCGCCCTTACCAGATTTGGTTGCACCGTTTTATTTATTGTGGCGCAGCGCTGCTACCCATTTACAGCGCTATAAGCTTTTATGGGTTGAGCTTGCGCGTCGATCAATATGGTTGGTCTATATCACGTTGCTGGGCCATGTTGATATGGTTATTACTCGCGCTCTTCTCGGTTGGTTACCTTGCTGGAATAATTAAACATCGCGATAACTGGTTGCGTCAGCTGAGCAAAGTGAATGTCAGCATGGGATTAGTTGTGTTGGCGGTTATGTTACTGGTGAATTCCCCATTGCTGGACTTTAGAAAAATTGTTGTAGAGAGTCAGCTTCAGCGGTTAGAGAGTAAAAAAGTATCGACTAATGATTTTGACGTGGAATATTTTCGTCGGCATTTGGCAAGGCCAGGTTACCTAGCCTTAGAAGAGTTGAAGGCAAAAAATGCGCAATCCAATAAGGGGCTGATACTTCGCATTAACAATCTTTATTCTGACAACGAAAATAACGATATTGGATCAAACAAAGAGGAGTTTCTAGCGGTTATAAAAATGTCATCCGGTGAAATTCCAGATGATCTTGGTTCAGCCATCTACAAAAATATTTCATCAACAGCTAATTGGGAACTGCAAAACACCAAGCGTTACTATTTAATGCCCGTAGATGTAGACAGTGACGGTCATCTTGAATACCTGTTTGTTAAAGAGATGAAATATAATATTTCCATTGAGCTGTATTTTATGGAGAAGGAAAAATGGCTGACCGTAAGATATAGCAACTCTGAAAACCATAAAGAGTTTCAGAAGATGTTTTTCGAGGCTATAGAGGCTGGAAAATTCGAAGTAGCCAAACCTAAATGGCAGGATTTAATTATTGGCGGCTATAGGCTACATGCGGATTAAAATTTTTGGAAAAAGGAGTAAATAATATGAACCAAGAAATAAAAGCTAAGTATAGGAATTAAAAATGATCTCAGTATCCCGCATATTTGCTACCGCAAAATTCATGACTGTACTACTGATTGCAGTATTGATGAGTGGCTGCGCAACACCAGTGAAGCGCGCTTACGCCTACGACGATCATCAGCTGCCTGAACAAAATGTGGGAATCATTCTTGGTTATTACGGGATACCCGCACTACTGGTTTCTGATGTAGACGGAAAACCGTTTGGCATAAGTTTTACACAGCCACATCCCGTTAAAATATATGTACTACCCGGCGAGCGAAAAGTAACAGCACTCTATATGTCTGGCAAACCAGAACCGCATAAAGAAGATACCCTGATAATTAAAGTGGAGCCGGGGCATACCTATAAACTGGATGCTCTTACCATGCCAACGGGAAATAAAATGCGATTATATGCAGTAGATCTGGGATTGAACTACAAGAGCGCTGATTAAAAACATAAAGGGGAGGGGGGATTTAAATTTAGATATACATATGTCAGAGACAGTTCTGAAATTGTTCTATGTATGCCATCGCTCATGGGTTGACCCTTTGGGCTCGCAATGCCAAACTGCTCGCCCACCCACTTTTTTACTTCAGGAGTCAAATTATGAAACGAACTGATATAGCCCTCCTGTCGGCCGCACAATTCCCTGCTCTTATCTAAATAATTTTCACCTCGGTTTATTATTCAGATTTGGTAATGGCTGCGTAATTGCGCGCCGACTCCCATTCGTTTTTTATCATCGCATGTCATCGCGATGCTCTTGCTCGCCTGCGAGCTTAACGAATTTGGAATTACTTCATCATGAGCGAAATCGATATCCATGCTTTACGCCTTATTGGCCTCACGCCTTATATAACGCAACAATTGTTAATGCTGGAAACCAAAGCAGAAAGTGGCGCGTATGCGCGTGTCACTGAAATTCAACGCGAATCTATAACACTGAAAAGCGCGCGGGGTATTACCACTGTGCGTCGGCTAGCCTCCATGGGGGAACTCGCGGTAGGCGATTGGGTTATTGCGGAATCCACTCTCAATGGTGACAGCCGAATTACAAATCGGATGGAACCTGTCACAAAAATTGCTCGCCGCACCAGCGAGGGCGCCCACCAATTGCTGGTAACGAATGTTGATACTGCATTATTAGTAATGGGGTTAGATCAGGATTTTAATTTGCGTCGAATCGAACGCTACCTCGCTATCGTGCAAGCGGCGCAAGTAAGTCCAGTCATTGTGTTAACCAAGCAAGATATAGCGGTGGATGTTGCGCAGAAATTAGATGCAATAAAAGAGCGCCTGCCAAATCATTTGCCTATTTTTTCGGTGAATGCTCATGATGACTCAGTTGCCACTCTGTTGGCGCCTTGGCTAGGCATTGGCCAAACCTTGGTGCTGCTCGGGTCGTCTGGCGCAGGCAAATCTACTTTAACTAACACGCTAACCCAAACGACTACACGGGCAACGAGCGAGGTGCGCAAAGGTGATAGCAAGGGGCGACACACGACTACCGCGCGCTCCTTGTTCTCATGTGCCAGTGGCGCCTGCATTATTGATACGCCCGGCTTGCGTACTTGGAGCCCGGATATTGATGAGGAATCCCTTAGTCATGCGTTCGATGATATAGAGAGTTTATCTACTCACTGCCGCTTTCGCGATTGTCGCCATCAGGATGAACCTGGTTGTGCGGTACGCAATGCAGTACATCCCGATAGGCTGTTAAATTACCAGAAGCTTTTACGTGAAGTGAGGCACAACCAACAAACACCGCTAGACCGTATTCAGGAGCGCAACAAATGGAAGGTTTTACAAAAATCGGCTGCGATTCATGCGCGCAATAAGCGCAGCAGTGATTGATAAAGGGAAGTATTGGCTGTCAGTGTAAATAAGCCCGCGTAACAGCGGGCTTTTTCTATGTCGCCGTTCAATCTCATATCATAGTGAGCTTCCAATGAGAATGTATCGTGAGATCTGAATCTCCAAGGTTCGCTTTGGCCGTAACTAATCGCGAGTGCGCTCATCATTACTGACAAAATTGAGCTAGCCAAGATGCTATATTTCTCCTCAATAGGCGTTAGAGATTATTCTAGGGTTTTCGTCTATTTTGGCTTTCTGAAGAAGCCAGACCTACCAACCTTCTGGGCAGTTGCTCCGCGAATAGAGAATAGCTTCCAAGGTACATTCCTTTAAAATATTTATGAATCAAGGAGAAAAAAGTGATTGATCATATTGGTATTGTTATTAGTGATTTTGAAAAGAGCAAAGCATTTTATACCTCGGCGCTGGCACCCATCTCTTACGTATTAATAATGGAGTTCCCCGTATCGGTCACAGGTACAACGGATGTTGCTGGTTTTGGAGAGCCAGACAAACCTGATTTTTGGATAAGTCGCGGTACACCGGAAAAATCTTCAACCCATGTCGCATTCAATGTCGCAAATCGCGAGATGGTTGATGCATTTTATAAAGCAGCTTTAGAGGCGGGTGGCAAGGATAATGGTGGGCCCGGTTTGCGCCCACATTATCACCCCAATTATTACGGCGCATTTGTCTTGGATCCTGATGGAAATAATATTGAAGCAGTTTGTCACGCGGTGGTGTAACACTTAAAAAGGCAGATTAATAGAAATAAAGGCATCGATTGGATGCCTTTATTTTTTAATGATATGTAATCGATTGCCGAGTAAGCACTAAATGTGCAAGTGGAAATCACTAATGATTTTCTTCCAAAAATGCTTTTAGATTGTTTAACGATCTATCCCACTCATTAGCAATGATCGCCAAGTACTCCTGCACAGATTCGAGCGGCTTTGGATCTAGCG
>CAUOQW010000331.1:0-3912 GCA_963506825.1 uncultured Cellvibrio sp. | reverse complement strand
TTAGTTGTGCTCAAGCTGCCGCCCGCTGTGCGTTTATGACCGCAGGATGCTTTGGCTTCATCGGTAATAAAGCATTGCAGACGGGCGGAGTCTAAGGCGTTGCTAAGGTTTAGTTTTTTATTGCTAATACTTAAGCCACAGTTGGACGACAATAAAAAATCTGCTTTCTGATTGATAAAGTCGGGCTTGCCTTGGTCATCTAAAAGGATGACGCCAATCTTTAATGTGTTCAGTGCAGAGAGCGCCCATTGCTGCTGGGTGGTGATGGCGAGCATATGGCGATGGATACTCATGGCGCGAGTCATATGAGGTGCAATGATGCGCAATAAGTGTAAATCTTGTGTTGTAAAATCACCTTGCTGTTTTGTGCGCTGTAATGCAAATAAAAGGTGGCGATTGTTTTCCCTTGCAAGCGTTATACCCAAGCAGTAACGATTTTTTTGTGCGAGCAAGAAGTCGTTGCAGAATTCGGTTTCGCGTTGTTGTTCCCAAGGTAAGACCTGGTCTCCGCGAGTAACCGCGCCTATGGGTTCGCGCATTAAGGCAGGGGCAAAAAAATCTAGATGAACAAAGTGTTCGCGGTAAGCTTTTGTAAACGCGGGGTCAAAGCCATGTGTTTTATATAAACCCACTTCTCCCGTTGTGTAATTCACTTCGCGCAGGAGTGCGGCATTAGTACCAATGGTTTGAGTGAGGCGAGCCATCACCTCTTGCCATTTTTCGGGCGCGAGTGCTGCATCGTAAGTGAGTGTAATTAATTTATGAGTACTTTCTTCAATATCCATACCTAGGCTCTCCTAGCCGTGCATTTTTCTAAAAGCTCACATATTCCGTAGATAAAAAACTAATTGTTAGTGACATAAATACCGATGCATTCATTAAGCGGTATTTGTTTATGAAGGGTATTGTTACTGGTTTTGTTTCGGTAAACAACTGTGGATAAATAGCGTTTTGGCTCGGTAAGGGTTGCACACTTATGGGGCGAATTTTGTGGTGTGTATGCATTAAGTCGTTCCGGCGAGAACTGGCCCCTCCCCTTGTTGATGGGCAGGTTGGTTGGGTGTTTTACGAAAACATTTTTTCTCTAAAAATAAAAAATACCGCACCCAATAAACACAATCCCGCCCATAAATAATCCAACTTCAGTGGCTCTTTTAAATAGTAAAATGCGAAGGGTACAAACACGCTGATGGTTATGACTTCTTGCAATATTTTTAATTGCCCTACATTCATAACGGTATAGCCAATGCGATTGGCGGGCACTTGTAATAAATATTCAAAGAGCGCAATGCCCCAGCTGATAAGCGCAGCAATTACCCAAGGTTTATTATTGAGTTCTTTTAAGTGCGCATACCACGCAAAGGTCATAAACACATTACTACAGGTTAATAAGAGAATGGTGATAAGGGTGGGATGCATGCTGGGCTTACCTCACGCGTCAGTTTTTTTTGTAGAGCTTTCCGCTAAATCTAATTTTTTGCCCACAAAGTACGAAGAAGCAATGCTGCACAGCCAGCAGGCAATAAAAATAAATTGCGCAGCATTCAGTTGGCTTTGGTGTGCGGCAAGGTTTTGATAAATATCGTGGTGAAGTTTTGTGGCCATGCCCAACAGTGTTGGCATATCTATCACAATTAAACCTTCTTCGGCATCGCGCAGCATTTTGCTGTATGTGGGCGCAATTGAATTGTAGAGCGTAGTGATAATGTAGCCGAGTGAGCCTATGGCGGACACAATAAAAATACTGGCGCGCCCATAATGTTTTAACCACCACAGGCCTGCGCCGGGAAATATAATCGCTGAAAAAAGTGCAGCTTTGTTGGCTTTTTTTACAGTCATATAGTTCTCAATGAAAAGTGCGCTCGTTTATTCTGCCACAAGTTGTTCTAAACGATAAAAGCCTTGGCCTTCTTCGCCCAAGGTATCTGCGAGATAAGGCAGGGCTTCCTCCATTGCTTTCCACAAAGTCCACGGCGGATTAATCACAAACATGCCGCTGGAATTCATACCATATTCGGGGCTATCGGGTGCTATACCTAGCTCAAACAATTGAATATTTCTAATGCCACTTTTCACCAAAGCTTTTTGCATATCATCAATGCGTTGGCGCAATACTACCGGATACCAAATCACAAATGTGCCCGTAGAAAATCGTTTGTACGCATTTACAACTTGCTTCACCACTTCGTGATATTCATTTTTTAATTCGTAGGATGGATCGATAAAAATTAATCCGCGTCTATCCGGCGGTGGCACCAGAGCTTGCATGCCAGCAAGGCCATCGTCATCAATAATTTTGACTTGCTTATCATTGCCTATGGCTTCGGTAAGTATGCGCCAATCGGTTGAGTGCAACTCATGCAAAAATAAGTTGTCTTTAGGTCGGAGTGTGGCTTGCATAAATAGTGGCGAGCCGGGGTAGTAATGCAGTTGTTTGTCGGTATTAAAGGCTTTAATAAATGCGACATAGTCTTGCACTATGGGTGGTAAATCATCGCGCGCCCAGAGTTTGCCAATGCCGTTATCGAATTCGCGATTTTTAATGGGTTGATTCGTACCAAATTTGTAGGCCCCTGCCCCTGCATGAGTATCAATAATTCGCAGAGGCTTTTCTTTTTGTGTCATATAGTTGAGCACATGCAGTAACAGGCTGTGTTTGAGTACATCGGCAAAATTGCCCGCATGAAAGGCGTGTCGGTAACTGAGCATCTTGGCATCCTAAAAATGAATGTGTGGATTATAGCGGAATTTAACGACAAGCCTTTGAGTGTTTTCCAAGCTAGGGTAAAGTGTTGAGCGGCTTATGCTGCTCAGCATTGCTGTATGGGTACCTTTCGAACTTGCGTGAACTTTTGGGAAGCTGCGTGAACTTTGTGATAACTCGACCTTACCGGCATATCTTTCTGCCACTTTTTATCGCCTTGAATCTGGTCGCCATTGGCGTACCGGCGCAATCTGCACCTACACCGGAAATTAAAATTGACGGCGGCTCAAGGGAGCTGCGCGATAATATTCGCCAGTATTTAACAGTTGCTGAGGAATCTTGTTCTGCGCCCCTGTGGCGCTTGAAGTCGTTATTGGTTGATGCCGACGGTGAAATTGAAAAGGCGGCGCAAGCGGTTGGCTATTATCAACTTACGTTCACTAGTGACCTCACCCAAGCCAATGACTGTTGGCAATTACATATTAAGTTGACGCCGGGCGAGCAAGCGAAGATCACAGAGTTTAATTTACTTTTTCGCGGTGATGGTGCGGATGATGAAAACTTTAAACCGCTGATAAACGCACCTAGCATTAAAGTGGGCGATAGCTTTCATCACGGTGTGTATGAAAGTTTTAAAACGCAGATTACTACCAAGGCAGCAGGCGAAGGTTATTTTGATGGGCGTTTTGATGTTTCTAGAGTGGTTGTCAATGCTGCAATAAACACCGCGCATATCGAATTAATTTACAACACGGGTACGCGCTATCGCATTGGCGAAATCCGTATGAAGCATAATATTTTGGATGAAAAATTTTTACGTCGTTATCTCAATATCAATACTGGCGATTATTACGATACGGATAAATTGTTAGAGTTAAAAACCTATTACAACTCCAGCAACTATTTTTCAGTGGCAATGGCATCGCCAGATTTGCAACACCTGCACGACAATACCGTAGATATAGATGTGCAATTAGAGGAGCGCAAACGTCGCGCTTATTCAGTGGGTATTGGTGCCAGTGCTAGTGAGGGTGGAGATGCGAGCCCTCGCGTGCTTTTAGGTTATGAAGATAGGTATGTAAATGATTCTGGTCATAGTATTAAAGCGGATGCGAGTAAATCCGCACTGACGACGGATGTGCTTCTGAGTTACAACATTCCTATGAAGCAACCCTTCTATGAGTTTGTAAAAATTTATACCGGCATTG
>CAUOQW010000330.1:0-3913 GCA_963506825.1 uncultured Cellvibrio sp. | reverse complement strand
CACAATTTCTTTAAAGCCGTCTTCCACCACCCAATCAATAATGACTTCGGGATAGTGTGCTTTTAAATCGCTGATAGCGGGGAAGGTGTGAAAAATGTCGCCCATGGACGACATTTTTACCAGCAGAATCTTAATAGGTGTACGCGAATTTTCCATTGAGGTTATTGGTAGTCTTTATAAGATTTTTCTTCAATCAACTCTGAGCCAAAAGCGAGATTGATATCTTTTTTCACTTTGGCGCGCTTGTCATTGGTTATGTAAACTGCGCGCGCGAGTTGAATAAATTTATCGCTAAAATCTTTTGCGTATTCGCAATCGCGAATATCGTCTTCAATAATCCACAGCTCTTGGTTGATGTCTTTTAAGTCTTGCTTGAGTGGGGCGAGTTTGGTAATTCCGGTGTTATCTAACAAGCTAGTCACTTTGTCGTTGAGAATTGTTAGTTCATGAGTAACGTTTTTGAGTTTACCTGCATCGCTAATATTCACCGCTTTGATTTCAAGGATGGTGATTTTGTCGATAAGTTCGCCAAGGGAGATGGGGGCTTCAATCAGCATGTGTTTGCTCTCGCTTTGTATTGGACAGGTGATTTTTTAGTTTGGCGGGCATCTTAACAAATTTACCTATGTTTGTGCGGGTTGAATGAGCTCAGCTCAGTGGCCGGAATGTTCTTAGTTGTCTATTTATTCCACGGCATGCGGGCGATCAACATACCCATCATGCAGGTATCGGTAATACCGGCAAATATTAGGCCTGCGCCTACAAAACCCGATAAAAAATAGAAATTGGAACTAACGAATGCACCCAATAGCACGCCGCTCAAGACTAAAAACCCCGCAGCAATCCGTACTTGACGCTCTAGCGACATCGCGGCTTTACCATTGCTTTGCAGTGGGATTTGCGCTTGTTTGAGGGCATCCATTCCTCCATCGATCACAATCAGCTCAGCATCTATATGGCCGGCAAGTTGATCTGCCGCCATTTCTGCTCGTCTACCCGCTTGGCATAACAGGTAGATGCGCGAGCTATCTTTACCGCTTTGGGCGATTTCGCTGTTTACGCGTTCTGGTGTAAGTTCATGCAGGGGGATATTCACACTATCGTGTAGACCAGATGCCTTTGCTTCGGCGGTGGTACGTACATCCAATATACAAGTCTTGGCTGTCTTTTGGTGGATGAAATCCGCCGGTTGGATTCGCAAGTAACTCATGGGATGCTCCGTTGGTAAAAGGTTAGAAAGATCATACTTAAGATAATAAAGGATTGTTGCGGTTTGGAAACCCATAAACCCTACTGACATGTTTTGGCAGTGGTTGCCACTACTATGGCTTCACACAGGAAGGGGCATCCTTCTAGTAATCATGACTTATAAGGAGTGAATTTATGTGGCAAGCAAATTTCCAAACAACAACTGATGTTCCTGCCGAAAATCTTTATCGCGCTATTACCGATTTTAATGCGTGGAATAAGTGGGATGACGGCATTGAACATACCCAATTGATCGGTGACGCTAAACCGGGTGGTATCTTTATGCTTAAACCCAAAGGTGGCCCAGCGGTAAAAATCACTATCGAAAAAATGTGGCCCTTTGAAGTGATTGATGTGGCCCATTTGCCGCTTGCGAAAATGCGTACCGTGCATAAATATGTGCGGATTGGCGACACCACGCATATCCATATGGATGTACAAATTTGGGGTGTGCTAGGTTTTGTGTGGCGCAAAATTATTGGCGAAAATCAAATTAAAGATGCTGCCGTACAAACCAAAGCCTTCATTGATTACGCGAGAGCAGCATAATGTTAAAAACGCTGCTGACTCTTTCTCTTTTAATGTCTGCACTTACGACTTTTGCGGCGATAACACACCTAAAAATAGTTTAACTAAGGATAAGAAAATCATGACCGAAGCAACACTGCCGCTAAAACAACGCCTGCACATTATTCTATTGGGGGTTAATGACGTTGCCAACGCTGCCGCATTTTATGAGGCGCTAGGCTGGCAGCGTGCACCCACAAGCCATGCTGGTTTTGTAAAATTTGATTTAGGCGGTTTTGCATTGGCATTAATTTCCAGAGCTGATCTCGCGAAGGATGCACTAGCGCCAAACCCACAAGGTTCAGGCTTTTCTGGCGTTGCACTTATTCATTTAGTGCGCACGGCAGATGAAGTAGCGCTGACATTAAAACGTGCTGTTGATGCAGGCGGCACCTTAGTAAAACCCGCAACCAAAACACAATGGGGCACTGCGGGTTATTTTCGCGACCCCGATGGTCATTTATTTGAAGTAGACCATGAAGAAGTGTGGGTGTTTGATGAAAACGATCATTTAGTCGTTGAATAACGACTGTTTTATTGCTCATAACTAGCAACGGAAAAAATTATGAAATTTGGAATGCAAGCCGTGCTTACTGCGCAAGCAGGTAAGGGCGCAGAGTTGGCGGATGTGATGTTAGAAGCATCAAACTTGGTGAGTCACTTATGCGGATGTGAAATTTATATTGTGCAGCGCGCCATTGCGGATGCCGATAAAATTCTCATCACTGAAGTATGGGCAGATCAAGTGTCACATCAAGCATCGCTAACCGACCCAGCCGTGCGCGAATTAATTGGCCGCGCGCGGCCTTTGATTGCAGTGATGGAGCATCAGTTGGCAACACCGCTTGGTGGTAAAGGTTTGGTGTAGCTTTTATCGGTTTATAGGCGGGTAGTTTTAACAAGGAGGAAAGATTAAATGAACAAAATCACCGACCAAGCGGTTGCCGATGTCTTTGAATCTTATCCACCTGTTATTCGCAAAAAATTACTGGGTTTGCGTAAATTAATTTACCAAGTTGCTGCGCAAGATAAAAATATTGGCTCAATAGATGAGTGTTTAAAGTGGGGAGAGCCTGCTTATTTAGCAAAAGGCGGCAGTGCGGTTCGCATCAATTGGAAATCATCATCGCCGGATAATCTGTTTGTATATTTCAATTGCAAAACCACGCTGGTGGAAACCTTTAAAGAACTTTATGGTGATAGCTTTTCATATCAAGGCAATCGTGCACTTGAGTTTAATGTGAACGATGAAATTCCCCTCACACAGCTAAAACACTGTATCGCCTTGTCATTAAATTATCATCGTATTAAACATTTGCCGCTACTCGGGGCATGATTCGCGGCTTTACCTTCCCTCCCCAAAACCCGCCTTTAGCGCGTATAATGCCCGCCTTTTTACCAGTTCCTAAAGGCCGCATTATGACCGTTCGCACCCGTATCGCCCCATCGCCCACTGGCGACCCACACGTAGGCACCGCTTACATAGCGCTCTTCAACCTCTGTTTTGCTCGCCAACACGGCGGCCAATTCCTGTTGCGCATTGAAGATACCGACCAAACTCGCAGCACGCCCGAATCCGAACAAGCGATTTTGGACAGCCTGCGCTGGTTGGGGCTTGAGTGGGACGAAGGCCCCGACGTAGGCGGCCCGCACGGCCCTTATCGCCAAAGCGAGCGCATGGGCATGTATCGCCAATACGCGGAAGAATTGATTGAAAAAGGTCACGCCTTTTATTGCTTCGCGACTTCAGAAGAGCTCGACGAAATGCGCCGCGAGCAAATCGCCAAAGGCGAAACACCGCAATACGATGGCCGTGGTTTGTTGCTGTCCGATGAAGAAGTGCAACGCCGTTTAGCGGCAGGCGAGCCTTACGTTATCCGTATGAAGATTCCATCGGAAGGCGTTTGCGTTATCGACGATATGCTGCGCGGCAAAATTGAAATCGAATGGTCGCATGTAGACATGCAAGTTCTGCTAAAAGGCGACGGCATGCCCACCTACCATTTGGCCAACGTGGTTGACGACCACCTCATGGAAATCACTCACGTGATTCGCGGCGAAGAGTGGATCAACTCCGCGCCCAAGCATCTCAAGCTTT
>CAUOQW010000329.1:0-3923 GCA_963506825.1 uncultured Cellvibrio sp. | reverse complement strand
ATCGGCCACCACATAAAGCCAAGGTCCAACTTGCACTAGACCGCTCGCAGCGCTCATGTGTGCGGGGCGATTTGGCTGCGTGGATTGCGCCAGCAGCAGGCTTTTCAGTTCAGTCAATTGAATCATTCTTGGTTCCATAAGTAATTGAGCGTTTGGGTTTTATGTTGCCACTAATAGCAGCTAATTATTTTTATGGTTCCGTTTAACTATGAAGGCCAATGGAATACCCACCAGAAAAATATGAGGGATAAGTGCTTTGGCAATCTGGATGGGATCTGTTTGTGGAAATACAGTGGGCCAACGTAAGCTCAGTACCACCCAATACATAACAACGTAGAGTAAAGAACCATAAATAGTTCCTAATACAAATGCATTTATGGATAACAAGGCTTGAAAGAATTTAACGAGAAACACAAAACATGCAACCATAACCAGCATGATTGTAAAATGAACGGCAAGCCCGATGATTCCTCCCGCCCAACCCCAAGATTTTATCGCAGCACCGAATGGCCCGGAGGCAACAGAAAGCAAAACGCTTAAGGCCGAACCGCCACTTAGCATTGCCATGATAATGGCGAAGGCAATATCCAAAGTGCCACAAATTAAGGTTGCTCTAAAAATAGTAGTTTTCATTTTATGCTCCTATTAATTTTACGTTGACTCAGATATTGCCAATTTTCTTTTCTCATAACTCTTAGGTGTCGTGCAATCCTTCGCCTTTAAGAATTTTCGGAATGTATTTTTCAATTCTTGCTTCGCGAGTTTTGGATTGTTTGGCTGCGGCGAAATGAAGCAGGTAACCGCGTTGACGCCCGGGAGTTAACGCATCGAAGGCGGCTTTTAACGCCGGGAGTTCATTGAGTTTGGCTTGAAACTCTTCCGGTACGGTAAATTCTTCAGTCTTTTTATACGCCACTTTCAAACCTGCTTTTTCCACCGCAATTGCTTCTTGGAGGTAAGTTTTTATGGTGGATTCCATTTCACGAACTTCTTCAGGGTTAGTAAACCGAATCTGGCGCCCCGCCTGCACATTTTCGGTTTGTTGAATCAGTATGCTTTTGGGGTCTTTCATTAAAGCGCCTTTGAAAAATAAGAGCGCGCAGTATTCTTTAAAAGCATGAATTAACACTACGTTGTTTTTTTGGAATGTGTAACAGGGTACACCCCATTTCAGTTCTTCGCTCAGCTCGGTATCAAGAACCAAAGCTCGCACTAGCTTTAGTTCTGCACGCCAATGATTAACTTTGCATTCTGGCGTGGCAAACAGAGGGCAGCGCCCGCAGCCATCGGCGAAGTAGGGGTCAACTTTGGGGTTGGTTTTGTTCATTGCGTTGCTCTTTGTTGGCTGCGGCTAATTGTTAGTAATAAATTGACAGTGGTTGGGCAAGTCAGGGTAATCATCTTTTATATCATTATAAAAGCCTACGGCGTTGTTATATATTTTAGATGACGATAATTTTATCCAGCAGGCAGCTGAGCGTTTTACTTTTTTATCTGTGGTCATATTGAAGTTTAAAACACCGTAATAGAACGCGACTTCTGGGTCAGTCTCTTGGTTTAGGAGTTGTTTATAAATTGCCAAGGCTTGGGGAATATCTTTCTCCAAGTAATCTCCGCGCCACATCATTTTTGCGAATATTTTTGAAGAGATTTTGTAGCCAAGCCTATAGCCAAGGCCACAGGCTAAAAAGCTTGTGTTGTATCTGGCAATGTCGTAGGCCATCTGACAGGTTTCATCGATAGGACGAATTTTTTCCATTTCTTCTTTATGCTTTTCTATGGCATCTAATCCGCCGTAGGCAACCATGGATTTTATTTGCGCATTCATTTTTTGGAGTTTGGGTGCAATCGATGCCTCGAACTCTGGGTTCTTAATATTAACAATTGCTTTTTCCTCATCGGATAGCATTGTTAAGGCTTTCTCAAAGTTTTTGTTTTCCATGGCAAGAGAGAAGAATTTTTTAACCTCCGGCTGAGTAATATACTTGTTTAGATAGCTAAGTTCCTTTTTAGATAAATTGTCTTTAATGATATCTATCATTTCGGCTCTGTTGTTTTTTAGTATTGAGGGGAGGTCAACTGTGTTTAGAAAATCAAGCCCCTTCTTGTGTTCAGGTCTGTCGCCCAGAACTTTATTAATTTCTTCAATAGCTGACAGTTGCATGGGCAGCAAGAAATTATCGAATATGCTTTCAGCATCTGTGGTTGAACTAGCCAAACTGATTTGAGGTATGGCTAACATAATAAGAAGTAGGGTGACTGCGATTTCTATCATTAGTTGTTTTGGGATGATAGACGCTGTAGATGTGCTATTCATAATGTCTAGTTAGTCTGTGTATTCTTATGTAAATCGAATGTATTAATTTTGGAAAATAAATCTTCAAACATTAAGCGTGTATCAATATGGGAATATACACGCATGGTTCGCCCTTTTGCATTGGGTTTATAGTTCCCTTTATCAGTTATTAGTGGGGTTTCTTGTAATATGTAAGGGCTAGATGCCGAATCTTTTTCCCACGGGGTTTGTAAGGCTGTGACCAATACCAATGGGGTGTCACCCAGTACATAAGTTTCGCCAAGAGTGCCATTCGCTTTTTTCTTTAGGGTGGTGAGCGTGTTTATCAAAAAGCTCCCTAGCGAGCTTTTTGTATTTAGGCGATTCAATAACTCGGCATCTGACACTATTGCTTGGCGATAAACATTTCTGGGAATTTGCCATATCTCAATATCAGATTCGTTGAAAATAATTTGTGCCGCTAAAAGATCTATCCCCAAATTGTATTCAATACCTTTCGCGTTTGGTGGCGGCAGAGCCATGCCGTCATACTCCGGGCCGCCAATCCACACTAACTTAATGCGTTTGCCAATTCGTGGCTCCTTTTTAAAGGCGCTGGCAATAGTGGTTAAACCTGCACCACAGAGAATGTACAGTGGGCGCGGATCATCTTTCATGGCTTCACGGATAATTAAATCGGCACCCTCAGATTCTTGCGGTATGCTTATGTTTTCAATTCCTTTGGCTGCTCCTTCAACCACATTAACCTTTGAGGGTAAATTTAAAACCGTGATTAGTTTGTCGGCTTCTGTTTTTCCGTAGGCTGCAGTTCCGGGCGCGCCGTAAAAACCCTCTTTGTAATGTTGCGTGGCAATAATGCCTTTAACGTCATTAGAAGGGGAGAGTAGCTGGTGCGCTAATTGAAAGAGCCCATCAGGGTCGCCCCCAAAATCGTTATCTAGAATAACTCTGATAATAGGTTTGAATTCACTTGCTGATTGTTTGTGCTCGGTTGTTTGCGCAGATGAGGAAGCAATTAATAGAAAACCGAGGATGATTATAAAAATATTTTTTTGTATGTTCGTTTCCATGTGCGTGATTACCGGCTTATTAAGGGCAGAGTCTTGGGCTTCGTACTTCTGCGCAATTATTATCTTGAGAGCTTATTGGGCAATGCGTTTTATATCGTAGGGGGAGTTAAATATTTCAGCAGGCTTATGCGCCTCCAAGCTTTCTATGGCTGCATAACCCCAAGCGACGGCGCCGAATGCAATCGCTTTTTTATGCGCTGCCTCAAGGTCAGTCACTTGGTCGCCAATATAAATTGCATCTGAAGTCTTAAGGTTATTCGCTTTAAGCACTTTTTCCAAGCGTGCGGCCTTTCCAAATATGGACATACCGCAATCGAAAGTGGTGACGAGGCTCGATATTGCTCCCCCTAGAATATGGCTGACATTTTCATAGGAGTTTGAAGACACAACTGCAATACGAACATCTTTATCGAAAAGGTAATCCAGAGTTTCATTTATTCCGTCAAATAGCTTTATGGAATTCGCGTTCTCTTTCATTAATGACATAAATCGTTTACCGACTATGACTAGCTTCCATTTAGGTAGGCCAACTATTTCCATCATTTGTCTTGCGTTGT
>CAUOQW010000328.1:0-3924 GCA_963506825.1 uncultured Cellvibrio sp. | reverse complement strand
TATGCAGCATGCAAAAATATCAAGCGCAGCAAACTCAATAAAAATACCCCGGTGATTATGCTCACCAGTCGTTCATCTACCTTCGACAAACTGAAAGGAATGTTAGCGGGTTGCGATACCTATTTAACAAAACCTATTAATCACAATGAATTTCAAGAAATAGCGCAAAAACATGTTAATGCCCACAAAGATCGCACTCAAAAACTGGAGAATGAACAATGAAACCTAATCGCATTATGATTGTGGATGACTCACCGGTAGAGCTACAGCATTTAAAAGAAATTGTGTCGGATGCGGGCTATCAAGTAATTACTGCCGTCAATGGTCAAGATGCTTACGACAAGGCCAAAACCTACAAGCCCGATGTAATTTTAATGGATGTGGTTATGGATGGTATGGATGGTTTTGAAGCTTGCCGAAATATCACCGGCGATAAAGATTTAGCATCCATTCCCGTGGTATTTGTCACCAGTAAAAATCAACGTGCAGATCGTGTGTGGGGCGAATTGCAGGGCGGTAGGGCTATGATCAGCAAGCCTTACACGCAAGACCAGATACTCGATACGATTGCAGCGCTATAACGGCGTTTATTAAGCAAAGAAAATTTCCGCTCATCCTGAGCGCGTAGCAGTCGAAGGATTTTAGCTCCGATGAATAAAGACGCCACAACTTCAGAACCTTCGAGCGCTTCTTTAACTCAAGAAGCTTTAGAGGCAAATCTGATTGCCGCATTAACAAGATTGCAACACACAGCCTTTGAGAAAGAGCAGCTTAATACCAATATGGCCTTAGCTATTGATGCTAAGCCTGAATCATTTTTTGGTTTTAGCATAGGTTCTTATCACTTTATGGTGGCGGCGAGTTGTTTCTGCGAAGTGTTTGTGGATACCGCCATCGCCGCAGTTCCCAATGCACCAAGGTGTTTGGTGGGCTTGAGTAATGTGCGGGGGGTGCTTATGCCCATTTATCAATTGCATTCTGCATTGAATCTGGAACCATCTAAAAAATCGATTATTTTTTCAGTAGGAAAAGGTGAAGCTGCCGTCGGCATTTTAATTGATCGGCTACCTATCTCCTTAGCTGTATCCGAGAATCAGCGTCAAGCCATGAGCAGGCAGGAACATCCTTTATTGCAGCAATTAACGCAGTCTAATTTTATACAATCCCATTATTTTGTTAATCAGCACCATTGGTGGCGACTCAATGGTATTGAGCTGGGCGCTCAGCTTTTGACAATGGCGAAGCAGTCATACAAATCGCATGCTTATTTATCTGCTGGTCATGAACCTGCATATAGTTAATATTTTTTAAAATAGCTACTTACTGTTTATTGATGGAGTCAACCGATGAAAAAATTATCCGGGATAAAGATATCCCACAAAATTAGTAGTTTGATGATTGGTTTAGTGGTCGGCTTCTTATTGATGGCAGTGGCCTACTATGCGCAGTTCGCCTCGGAAAAAACGATCAGTGAAACTAATGCTAATTTTAAAACCATTGATCAGTTGATTTCGGCTAGCTTAAACTCAGCGGCAGAAATTCGTGCGGCAACGCCCACTTTTCTGGATACAGGGGATGAACAGGCGCTTAGCTATTATCGCGGTGGCAGAATGCAAATAAATGAATCCCTGAATTTATTGGGTTCCATGAATGTGCGCTATGTTAATAAAAATGCCTTGAATACTGCGAAAGCATCAATGAAAGATCTCGATAGTAAATTTACTGCTTTAGTAGACCAGCAGGCCAGTCTTGCGCAAGATGCCATTAAAAAAGAAACAGTGAAAGGTGCACTTACTGATGCAGTGGTAACCCTAACAACCAGTTTGCAAGAATACCGCCGCTTGATGGATGCAAGTGTGAAACGCCGTGTTACTCAAGCTGAGGGCGAATTAAATATTGCGCGTACTATGTTTGCTGCAGTGTTATTTTTAACTGCGGTGGGAACTACTTTAGGATTGTTCTTAATTTATCGCAGCATTGTATTACCGCTTTGGCATATGCAACGTATTATTGCGCAACAAAACAGCGGTAACGATAAAGCCCGTGTGCGCATACATGCTAACGATGAATTGGGTGAATTAGGTAGGGCTTTTAACCGCCTGCTAGATGAACGTATTAAAACTCTTTCAGAGCAATCGCAAGAAAACGAAACGCTCAACACATCCATTATTGGTTTAATTCGTACCTTGGGTGCCATTGCCAGAAAAGATTTGTCTATTAAAGTGCCGGTATCGGCAGACGTAACGGGTACGATTTCAGATGCGGTAAATCTATTGACCTCAGAAACAGCGCGTACATTGCATCAAGTAAAAGGGTTTTCTGAAAAAATTAATTTTATTTCTGATCAGCTACAGGCGCAATCAGCAGTAGTCTTACAAGTTGCGGAAGAAGAACGTACGCAAGTTGCCGAAACTGTAAGTGCGCTGGATCAATCTGCAAAAACCATGACCGATATCGCCAAAGAGGCTCGCAGTGCGAACAGCATTGCAACCTCTGCAATTGATTTTACGCAAAAAGCGCAGCTCTCAGTAATTCAAACTGTAGAAGGTATTCAAACTATTCGCGGTACTATTTCTGAAACAGAAAAGCGGATTAAGCGTTTGGGTGATCGCTCGCAAGAAATTACGTCTATCGTGAATTTAATTAATACCATTGCAGAGCGTACACATATTCTTGCATTGAATGCGAGTATGCATGCGGCATCTGCGGGTGAAGCGGGTAAAGGTTTTGCGGTGGTGGCAGAAGAGGTGCAGCGCCTTGCGGAAAACGCCCGTGGTGCCACCTCTGAAATTTCGGCGATGGTAAATAATATTCGGGTAGAAACGTCAGACACCGTAAATATTATGAACAAATTAATTACCCAAGTAGCAGAGGGTACCAAGCTTGCAGAAGATTCCGGTCAAAAAATGCATGATACCGAAGCGGCAACGCGCCAATTGGTAAATCACGTAAAATCTATTGCGGTTAATTCTATGAATCAAGCCAACATGGCCAACCGCGTGCGAGACCGCGCTGTATTAATTACGGAGTCTACCGAAAAAACTCACGGCAAATTAGAGGAGCAGCGCTTACAAACGGAAGAGTTAAAAAATTATGCCAATTCGTTGATGGAACGCGTAAACGTATTTACCTTACCAGAGTTCCGCACTGAGCCGCGCACACAATTAATTAATTCTAATGCAGTGAATATCACGAATACGGTACCTACTTTAACGCAGTCTGTTAGTGAGCAACCCCTTACTAATCAGGTTGTAAATAATCAACCGACTGCCAACCAGTTACATTTGGAAAAAATTGCTCTAGGTCAAGTTCCGCCGGAACAATTGCAGCAGGCGAAATTGGCTTAAATGTATTGATTAAAAATAGCGTGCTGAATTAGGAATCACTATGGCTAAGAGTGTATTAACGCCAGATCAACAGGAATTACTCGCAATGCTGGCGAGTGAGTTGCATGCGCTGTTAGAAATCTCCTTGGCGAATGTGGAAGATAGTTCATGCGCTCCAGCGCGTTTGCAGGATGCCGCAGAAGCGTTGGATAATTTTGCTAATGCAGCAGAGCTTATCGGTTTAACGGGTTTGGCTTCTGCATGGCGTTGTTTGCGCGACAATTTTATTGCGCTAGCGCAGGTTGGCGTTAATCC
This sequence comes from uncultured Cellvibrio sp., assembly GCA_963506825.1. Taxonomy (GTDB): domain Bacteria; phylum Pseudomonadota; class Gammaproteobacteria; order Pseudomonadales; family Cellvibrionaceae; genus Cellvibrio. The sequence continues at coordinate 283 of CAUOQW010000328.1, read as the reverse complement.
AAACGATGAGCAGGTGTTATTGGTAGACTCCTGGATTATTTATTTTCTGGATTTTTTAGAACATTTGTCATCTGGTGAAATTACCGCTAGCGATATTACCCCAGTCATTGAATTTTTAGCCCAGCCTGCATGGCCTCAGCCATTGGGCGCCACACTGCAATCGCAATTAGCAGAAAGTTTATTGTCTGCTGAAGTTACTGCAAACGAAGATGAAGCTAATCGCTTGCCTACGCGTGCAACCGCAGAGATGTTGTCGTTGACTTTGAACGATGATCTTAACCCC
>CAUOQW010000327.1:0-3935 GCA_963506825.1 uncultured Cellvibrio sp. | reverse complement strand
TATTCAAATTCACTGTGAAATAGTTATTTAAAAAACCTTAAATAAGTTTTCACTTTTTAAAATATGGCGAGTGTGCATCTATGCACTCGCTGTTAATTGCCACCCAACTTTTTCGCTTAGCAACCACCACCAGAAATAGCCGCTAGTCGTAATCGATTACATTTTTAACAAGCGCAATCCATCGCACAGCCTTTTAAAACTGTGCGATAAAATTTAGCTTAGGCTTTTTTCAATAAGTGTTCGTCCGAGGTTCCCACCAACAATTGCGGCGGCAAATCATCCGGATAATCTTGAAGATGTTGATACCAGTTCTTCCACAAAAACAATGCACACACAGCCGCCAAACCCATCGCAATACCAAACTCATTCCATTTGTGAATCACAAGGAATATAGGCGCAGCCACCAGCGAGGTTTGCCACACAATACCCACCGCCACATTGACCATATCGCGTTTGAAATGAGGGTTGGCTTTAATCGCACCGTACTCTTGTTGCGCAGCAGCACGCACTGGCCCCCAGAAGCCCCATGGGCGAACCTTGACGTAGAACTTAGTGAGCACTGCCATATCGCTGGCGGGTGTCATCAATGATGCAACCACACACACCACCGCACAGAGCCCAAGCATATAAGGGAAGGCTTGCAAGGCATTGATATCAGTTTGCGACAGCGCCAAAGCGCTAATAATGCCGACTAACATGCCCCAGAAATAACCGTAGCCATTAAAGCGCCACCAGTACCATTTCAATACGTTAGATGCGGTATAGCCGCCGTATAAAGCGCCCACTAACCATTGCAACACGGTGTTAATGCTGGGGATAAAGAAGCCGAGTGAAACGCCCAAAACCACAAAAATCACCGACACCACATAGCTCATGCGCACGTATTTTTTGGGTTCAGCATTGGGGTTGATGTAGCGCTTATAAATATCGTTAACCACATAGGCTGGCGCTGCGTTTACCGTAGCGGCAAAGTTGGACATAAAGGCCGCCAACAAACCTGCAATCAACAAACCTAACAAACCGCTGGGAATATAGTTTTTCAATACAAACGGCAGGATTTGTTCAAAATCGACTTGATCACCCATGGAGCGCAACTCGTCCATATAGAACGCCAAGCCCAATACGGTTAAACCAGCAATCAACATATAGCGCGGGAACATCAATACCACAGTCACGAAGCCGCTCATTTTGGCCGCTTCCTTGGGCGATTGGGTGGAGAGCACGCGCTGCATATCGTAGTTTGGCGCCGGGCCCGCAAGGCTGAGCAAAATGCCTTTGTAGAGGATGACCATAAAGAAAATAGCGAAGAGCGAATAGCCATCGGCAGCGATTTTGGCATTGGCGGCATCCAGGCGACCGGCCCAATCCACATCCAAGTACCAGCCAAAACCAATGCTATCCCAATTGGCCGGTACCGCAGCCGCCAAGAGTTCTGGCGACACCTGATAAAACGCCACTATACCCACACCAATACTGGCAATGGTGGTCACAATAAACTGGAACACCTCGGTAAATACCACCGAGAACATGCCACCTTTAATAATGTAAAGAGTAGTAATGGCAGTCATGCCCAAGCCGTAGAGCACATCGTTCATATGCGGGTCTTGCGAGAGCTTCCAAGGGAAGAACACCGAGGCAAATTTGCCAATCGCAATAAAACCATAAGCCGTAAAGGCGATAACACTGATAAGGGCGAAAAACACCACAATCACATTAGATAAGCGTGAGCCTAAGCCATCGCCAAAGCGGAAGTTAATCCACTCAGCGCCAGTCATAACCCCAGAGCGGCGCAGCCAAATCGCCAAGAACACCATCAGAAAAATTTGGTTGAACACCGGCCATACCCAAGGGATGTAAACGCTTTTCAACCCGTAAATAAACAGCAGCGATACCAGCCACATGGTGCCAGCAATATCGAACATACCCGAGGCATTGGAGAGGCCAAGCATGTACCACTTAAGCTTGTTACCACCCAGAAAGTAGCTGTTCATGTCTTTGGAGGCACGGGCCGAAACCCAGAAGCCAACACATACGGTAGAGCAAATAAAGACAAGAACGATAATGATGTCGAGCAAGGGGAGATTCATTCAATTTTCCACTTATTATGTTATCCCCAGAGGGGTGTTAGCTAGCAAACGATTGATGAGCGAAAACGTCGCCCAAAGACACAAGATCATGCCTAGTACACTAGTTTTGTTCAACTAAATCGGTTACATCTTTACAAAAATAGATGCTCGCAAAATCTGAATTGACCTGTAAATCCCTTAGGTTTAGCAACAAAATCGCCAGCCTCTTAATGTAATCGGTTACAGTTAAATTTACCAGCTAAATTCAATGCACTGCTGTAAATATTCTTGCCACACTCACTGTAATTACATGGCTATAATCGCCTAGTGTTACAAAGCGCTCAAAAACATAATTTAACCCTAATAGACTTAACACCCCTTACCTTAAGAAGAGACAGCCTATGTCCAGCATCCGCGATGTCGCCCGTATAGCCGGCGTTTCAGTAGCCACCGTATCCCGAGCACTCAGCATGCCCGAAAAGGTTTCCGCCGAAAGCCTAGAAAAAGTACATGCTGCTATCGCCCAAGTAGGCTACAAACCCAATATGCTGGCGCGCAACTTTCGCTCCGCACGCTCTTATGCGGTGGTGGTGTTAGTCCCTGATATCGCCAACCCCTTTTACTCTTTATTTATTCGCGCGCTAGAAGACCGCGCCCAGCAAAAAGGTTATGCCGTACTCTTAGGTGATACCCGCGGCACCCACGAGCGCGAGCTGGAATATATTCGCCGCGTAGAAACCCGATTGGCCGACGGTATTATTCAGCTGCGCCCCAGCTCAGAAAAAAGCCAAAACAATATTCCCGCCGATATCCCCTGCGTAAATGCCTGCGGCTGCGAATACACCACCGGCCCTGCAATTCGTATCGACAACCGCGCCGCCGCCAAAACCATGGTGGAATATTTAATTTCCCTAGGTCATAAACGTATAGGTGTGATTTCTGGACTTAAAGACAACCCGCACACGGTTGATCGCTTAGAAGGCTACAAAGACGCCTTGCGCCATGCCGGTATTGAGTTTGACCGCGATTTGATTGCCGAAGGCGACTTCACCATGTGGTCTGGCCTAAACGCCGCTTTCCAATTCTGCAACATGAAAAACCGCCCCACGGCGGTTTTTTCCATGAACGATGAAATGGCGATTGGCGCTATGCAAACCTTGAAAGCACAGGGAATTCGCATCCCAGAAGATATGTCGGTAACGGGTTTTGACGATATCGCTTACGCGAAATACTGCGACCCCAGCCTAACTACGATTTCACAACCGGCGGAAGAGATGGGCAAGATGGCGATGGATATGTTGCTGCGGATTATTGAGGGTGAACCCCTCAGCCAAACTGAGTGTGTATTGCCAACGGAATTTATTATTCGTAAGAGTACGGCACCGGTTAAATCGACTTAATAAAACCTTTAAAGAATATGTGTGTGCTTTAAATGCGCCGCTTGTTGTGGCGCCAAAAATCATCTAGAGTGCGCAGGATTTTTTTGATCACAAAACACTCACGCTAACATTAAGGATATTCACGATGAATAAATTATGTACTTCAATAGGATTGACTATCGCTCTTGCATTACCGTCATTCGCCCATGCTTCACTGATCGGTGACACTGTTAATGCAAACTATGTTTACAACGGAATTGACGTTGGCCTCCCCAGATCACCTTTTTCATCGCCAGCCACAGTCGGTGAAGGTATAGAATTTACAGGAACTTACACAGATAACGAGCCTTGGACTTTCGAGATAGATCTTGACGCATCTCAATTCACGATCAGTTTTAACAGCGATACGGATTACAGAAACCAGCGCTTTTCAGACAGCAGCAAAAGTATTGTTAATTTCCATTTATCTGGCTTAAATTGGGGCGGAAAT
>CAUOQW010000326.1:0-3936 GCA_963506825.1 uncultured Cellvibrio sp. | reverse complement strand
GAGATACCCCCCAAACTGACCTCCACCGGCGCAGTTATTTTTGTCAAACCAAGTAAAATTCAGTCGGTGTGCATGGCCTTCACTTGGGTATTCAAGATAGGAGAATTCTGCACTTAGAGAAAACTTGCGCGCATCACCAAAAATAATACATTGGCTGGTGTGTACTTCGTGTATGTACTCATCATCTGGCGCGGGTAATGAACGACTCAAAACGTGAGTAGCTCCTTGCTGATTAGATGTACGAACCAGTTGCATATCTGGGTGCAGAATCCAAGCCGATGCGCCGTGCTCAAAATCCCCATCTCGCACTATATTTTCGCTTGGTGACTGCGCCAAACTAATAGGCATAGCTGTTAAATTTATCAACGCTACCACTAGTGCAGCGAAACAGTGCCCACGAATTTTCTGCTTTAATTCAATCTTTTCCACGATCAATCCTTTAAATAATGAGTCAATGTTTACCAGCTTACACGATGGAATAGATATACTAAAATATATTGATTAAAGTGAACATTAACTCGACTGGAATTAAGCACTTGTTATGTATGTTTAATACGCATGATCTTTTAGAATTTGCTCGGCTGTTTTATTTGTCTGGCGGAGAATTCCGTAGCTATGAAGCTCGTTGCCTTTGAGGTAGGTCTCATTAGCGAAATCAGTCCAAATGGTAATGGTGTTGTTAATTTTTTTAAAAGTCCAATTGATGTGATATGGACTTATTACTGTGCTAACTAACTTTATACTGTTTTCGCCCGATATATATTTACCTATAACGGGGTACTCCGGCTCATTTGCCATTTTTACATCCGACGCATTCCAATACCGGAAAGATCCTGACTTTAACTCTAATATCGTCTCCTGATAGCGATTTGATAAAACAAATGTACCATCTTGGACTTTTTGAAGCACAACAGTAACGTCTTTATTTTCATTTCCATGAGAAACAATCGCTGACATAGATATGAGAGTGAACAATACATATCTCATTATTTTGATATACATCTCAACTCCTCTTATATTTATGTAATGCCGAGCAAGGCAGCAGTTTTAACGTTGTGGTTTTATGAATTTCATTTTCGCGGCAAGCCCAGACCCAGATTACATAACGGACAGAACCGGACGGTCATAAAAATATTATCAATCCCGTTTTTCATTCGAAAGCAGACGCTCAACAACTAAATCATCGCACCTATTTAACAGCTACCCCTTTAACTCCAGCTCGTAATATCCAGCCATTGAACATTGAAGTAGTAACTTTTTGCTCCAGCATACTCGCGGCAATATTCAAAAAATCGATTATCACTGAAAACCAAAGATGACACCTATGTAGACCGCGTAACTTAATAAAAAGAACGCTCCTTTAGTGCGCGACACTCGCAAACCAAAAAGCAGAAATGCCAGCAATAATAAAGTCGCACTCAGCATTACCCATTGGTCAACATACAGAAACCGCCCAGTAAAAGGTAAGGGAGAAATAACGGAAGCCGACCCCGAAATCAGCAAAGTATTAAATATATTACTGCCAATAATATTACCCACTGCCAAATCGGCCTCACGTCGCACCGCCGCTACAATAGATGCAGCCAATTCCGGTAGGGATGTACCTGCTGCAACCACAGTTAAGCCTATAATCGCATCTGGTACGCCAAAGGTTTGTGCCAAGCCTACCGCACCCAATAAAAAGCGGTCTGCACCATAAATCAGAAGCGCAAACCCCAGCAAGAGCACCAGCATCGCTACGGGCATAGCCATAGGCATTACTTCAATTTCATCAGCTTTTTGTTTATGCAACTCTGCCGCTGGGTCGTGTACATCCGCCTTCTCGGTACGATATGCCCACACCAAATAGGCAGCCAATAGCAACAACATCAACAGCCCGTCCCAGCGCGAGAGCCCACCAATACTCGCCAATCCCATAAATAGCACGCTCGCCACAAGCAGGGTCAAGCCATCTCGCTTTAAACAACGTAAGTGTGCCTGCAAAGGTACAATCAGAGCGCTAACGCCCAAAATAAGTAGAATGTTGGCGATATTGCTACCAATGACATTGCCCACCGCAATTTCAGGTTCCCCACTTAAGGCCGCTTTAAGCGATACCACCAATTCAGGGGCGGAAGTACCAAACCCCACAATTACCAACCCAGCCAACAGCGGCGATGTGCCTAATCGCCGTGCCACTGCCAAGGCGCCTCGCACCACGGCTTCACCACCAATGATGAGCAATACCAAGCCTAACAATAGCCAGAGTAAATTAAGCATAGATTCCTCTAAAGTTTGGAGTTTAGATTCGAATTAAGTAGGCGTTTGATCCAATAACAATTTCAACCCGATAATTTCCGCAACAGTCAGTACAAAACACAATAATTGCAGAATACTCGCATCTTCTTTAAAGCGATTGAGCGAGGCCATACTAAACGACGCTGATTCGGAAAGTAATTCTGCTTCAGACTCAATTTTTTACCGGCTTTGAACTGGAGGATGGTCGGCATCAATTTAGCTCAGCGAAAATTTACAGGCTTTCTTTTTGACCATTTCAATAGACATGCGCGCCCTGAACGATTTCGGTTTACCTTAATGGTCGTTCATCAATAAATTGGCATTAGGTTTATCGTGAACACCGAAATCGTCTACTATCGTCGTGCTTGCCTCATTAAGACCAATCACTTCCACTTCAGCTCCTTCCTTACGAAATTTAAGTACGACCTTATCCAATGCTGAAACAGACGTGATATCCCAGAAATGCGCATGAGTTAAATTGATCACGACTTTTTTAAGTTTCTCCTTAAAATCGAAATACTCCACAAACTTACCGGCTGAGCGAAAAAATATTTGACCCGTAACAATGTAAGTTCGCTCAGTTCCTTCGTGATTGACTACCGATCTTACGGCCATGTAATGGCTAACTTTATTGGCAAAAAATAGAGACGCAAGCAACACGCCAATGAATACGCCGTAGGCCAAATTATGCGTGGCAACTACTACGGAAACCGTTGTTAACATTACGATATTTGTTGATAGCGGATAACCATGCTGATTTTTTATTAATCATGAATTCATGATAGGCTTAAACATTATCGCAACATAGGGTTGCGATCACAGGAAAATGCTAAGTATTCAATATGTTAACAGCACTTATCATCATTTTTATTGTGGCCTACGCCGCTATTGCCTTAGAGCACCCACTCAAGATTAATAAATCTGCATCGGCATTGGTCGGCGCTGGGCTATTGTGGACCGTCTATGCTTTGCAATCCCAAAGTGGGCATATCACCGTCGAATTATCCGAAACACTGGTGAGTACGGCTCAGATTGTCTTCTTCCTCATGGGCGCAATGACCATTGTAGAGGTGATAGATGCTCATAATGGCTTTCAAGTTGTAACAAGTAGAATCAAAACTACAAAGCTATCGTCACTGATGTTGCTCGTGTGTGTTGTTACCTTTTTCTTAAGCGCCATTCTCGACAACCTCACCACAACAATTGTGATGGTTTCGTTAATGAAAAAGTTGCTGGCAAAGCGCGAAGATCGATTGCTGTTTGCAGGCATGATTGTTATCGCCGCTAATGCCGGTGGTGCTTGGTCTCCTATCGGCGATGTCACCACCACTATGTTATGGATTGGCGGGCAAATTACACCTGCCAATATTATTACCGGCCTATTTATTCCATCCGTCGTTAATCTGTTGGTTCCGCTGCTAATCACCGGTTTGATGTTGCGCGGACGTCTTGTTGAGGCTCCTGCAAGCAATATTAAGGATGAAAATGACCTAACCAGCGTAGCAGAAAGAAATGTCGTTTTCTTACTGGGCTTGGGTGTTTTAATTGCAGTTCCTGTGTTTAAAACTGTCACCCATTTGCCACCGTTTATGGGTGTGTTATTTGGTTTGGGCATTCTCTGGTTGGTGGCAGACCTGATGCATAAAAACAAAGATGATG
>CAUOQW010000325.1:0-3944 GCA_963506825.1 uncultured Cellvibrio sp. | reverse complement strand
TATGGCCAGTGCAGGCGGCGCACTTTTACCCTTGGTATATGGCCAGCTTGCACACACCAGTGGCAATAGCCAAATGGCTTATTGGATTATGTTACCGTGCTATGCCTTTATTTTGTTTTACGCTCTCAAAGGCCACAAGCTTACGGTTTGGTCCAAAAAATAATAACGTCATGGCACTGAGGCCGACATGCTGAAGCAACGATTTCCCGCACTCGATATTATGCGCGGTCTCACGCTCGCGCTTATGATTCTGGTGAATAACCCCGGCTCATGGAGCCATGTTTACGCGCCGCTCCTGCATGCCGATTGGCACGGTTTTACCCCTACCGATTTTATTTTTCCATTTTTTTTATTTATGGTGGGTGCTGCGCTGTGCTTCTCGCAGCGCTCGCTAATGCAGCCACATATCACTGCCGATGAACGCCATAAAAAAATAATTAAACGGGGAGTTTTATTATTTGCTGTAGGTGTATTTCTGAATGTATTTCCCTTTCTTGCACCAGTAAGCGAATGGCGCATTCTCGGTGTGCTACAGCGTATTGCTTTGGCCTATATATTTGCCGCATTCATCGTACTTTATGCAGGAGCGAAGTTGCGCTGGTTTATAAGCGCCGTTATTTTATTGGGTTACTGGTGGCTTTTGCAGTTGAGCAGCCAACCATACACCTTAGAGTATTCGATAGTACGCCAAATTGATATTGCGATTCTAGGTGAAAATCATTTGTGGCAAGGCAAGGGCTTAGCGTTTGATCCAGAAGGTTTATTGAGCACTTTGCCTGCGATTGTAAATGTCATTCTAGGTTTTGAAGTTGCGCGTGTTCTATCTCTCGGCAATAGCAGCTCTGCGGCATTAAAGAAATTAGCGGTGATGAGTGCGTTGTTAATTGTGGCTGCACTGGTGTGGAATCAATTTTTTCCCATTAATAAATCGCTATGGACTAGTCCTTTTGTGTTGCTCACATCTGGTGTTGGCATCGCGGTGTTATTAATTTTAGTGCTTTTAGAAAAAACGCCAGCTAAATCCGTCTTGAGTTTTTTTATTCCGTTTGGAAAAAATCCGCTCTTTATTTACGCGCTGGCCTTTGTGTGGTCAACGCTGTTGTACACCTTTCATGTTGGTGAACAAAGCTACTACGATTTTTTCTATCAGCAACTCTGCCGCATCTTCGATGCCTATAATGCATCGCTAGCATTCGCCATAATTCATGTATTGATGTTTTGGTGTGTAGCTAAATATATGGATAAGAAAAGTATAGTTATCTCCCTTTAACACACTGATTTTAATTAATTGAAATCAGAGTGTTCGCCGTTAGTCTCCCCGTTCTAGGGTTTTCGCTTAAGCCTGATTCAGATTGAATATTGCCGGAGTGAAAAATATTACTGCGGTAAAAAATAGCGCGGTTAAATTTTGCTTCAATTGAGGCTGTTCGTGTAAAAATTCCTGTGTCGCCATTAATGTACTCAAACGTGTCGGTACTGGCTTGCATGACTTCTCGTTTGAGTTTGGGTGCGTATTGTTGAATTCGCTGCGCATCCATAGTTTCAAAGCCTGTGGACTTGTGGCGATAAAATGAAGTTCCGCCAAATTGTGCACCGCAGAGATAATGCACACCGGCAATATTGTTTGCCAAAAAACTATCGAAGTGCGGCACGCTTTGTATAGGGCGTAAGTCCTTGGGGGCGGTTGTCGTGAGCGATAAAACACTGGATAACAATTTGAGGTTAACCGTAGGCTTTGAACTAAAATAAGTCCACAGTGTTTCCATCAAGTGACGGTAAATATTCTCTGCGTAAACCGGTGCTAGGGCTTTGCGGATGCCGGGATAAAAATCCTTAACGTCTTTTTGAAAAGGGTAACCCGACTCTGCGAATTGCAGCAGAGCTTCAGGGTAGCGCAATAAATTATCCACTATGACAATTGGTTCCAACTCATTGCCAACATAGATAGTTTCTATACTCATATTCGGATTAATGGAAAAATCATACTCTACATCTTGAATTTCAGTGGTTGTGCGCTCAGGGATAGATAGCAACATACTTATTCACCTGCAATACGTTTGTTTTTTCTAGCGACTAAACCATAGATATGGCCGATAGAAGTCATCATGGTGTAGATAGGTGCTAAATAATCTTGTTGATGCAATCCTGCGATTTCATCTGTACTTAATCTTTGCAAACGCATTTCATTGATGGTGTAAATCCCTTCTACTCTAGTGGATTCGTCATTTGCAAAAGTAATTTCTAATTGCATTGGCTGTAGTAACTTCAGTTCCGTAAGTGTTTTAATGAATGCTTGAGTAATCGTTTCGCCATTCAGTAATTCTGCTAATATTGCCTTAACATTTTCTAAATAAGGCGTCGCATTGCCATCTTTATCAAAGATAGCTTCGGCGCCTAATCCAGCTTCACTATTTTTCTGCTCAATACTTTGATGGCTGCTGTCTATGCAGACTACGAATTTATCATCACCCTGTTCGGAATTGCCGAGAAAAAAGGGTTGGCGTCTAATTTGTAAAGGTAAGTAGAGAGAATCCCACCGCTGATCTTTAATAAAGAGATTTTCATTTTCTTGGAAACCAAAGAGTGCAACGCATACAAAGCGGCCTGTATCTTTATTTTTGGTGAGTGCGATAGGGAATTGCACGGCGAGCTTTAAAAATTCGCTGAGTACCACTGGCACCATATTGAGTCGGCTCGCTTGCGTTTCCACCGTTTGAGTATTAATGCGAAGCGCGTAGTGAACCTGTTGATTGAGTGCGATTAAATTGGACATGACTTTATCTCTTAATTATCTATTATGTAGAAACTACTCAATGTTTAAACCGCAGCAAAACCGTATTCGTGAATTTTTTTCATCAGCTCACGATTTTTGGGCAGCATAGCTAAAGCCTTTTTAATCGCATTGGCGTTTTGAGCGATTTGTTCTGCCGCTATACGTTGTTCCGCTAGTGGTTGCTTAATAAAGGCAGAATCCATTTTAAAACCCATTCCATAGAGCACATATTGATAACTGGCGGCGGGAAAGACTTCATTGTTGCTGGTGAAGTCGCAATTGCTGGGTGAGCGGTAGCGCCATAATTGCATTAACTCTTTTAAACTATCTGGAATAGTTTCGGGATTGCGGTTATCAGACCAAAAGGTGTTGTCGGAGCGTTTGCTTAAAATGTAGTGCAATTTTAAGAAATCAATAATGCGATCCCAGCGGTATAAAAAGGTTTCGTTAAAACGTTTGGCGGTAATATCCATGACTTCTCTGCAAGCAGGTAGTTGCTCTGCAATCATTTCCGCGGAGAGTTCAACTAAAACAATGGCAGATGCTTCTAGCGGCTCTAAAAAACCTGCGGATAGTCCTACAGCAACGCAATTATTTTTCCAAAATAGCTTTCTATGGCCAGAAGTGATAGGAATTTTACGGAAGCTTAAATCTTTTGCTGCTGGGCCAATATAGTTACGCAAAACTTGCTCGGCCTGATCATGGCTAGTGTGTTTGCTGGAATAAACATAACCTGTGCCGCGTCTGTGTACTAAACCTATATCCCAAATCCAGCCAGCGTCTTGTCCGGTTGAAATAGTGTGAGAGGCAATGGGCGAATCTTCATGTTCGTAAGGCACTTGTGCAGCTATGGCGGTATCTATAAAAAGCACATTGCTCTTATCCACAAACGGAACTTGCAAATGCTGGCCTAGCAAGAGCGATGAAAAGCCGGTGCAATCTACAAATAAATCGCCAGAAATTTCGCCTTGTTGTTGAGTGGTAACTGATTTTATATCGCCATTGTCTGTGCTATTAACGCTAATCACATCGCCAAGAATATGATTGACGCTCAAACTGTTGACGCAGTGTTTTTTGAGAAATTCTGCAAACTTACCCGCATTAAGGTGATAGGCATAGTTGGCGACAGAAGCATATTCTGCAGTGGTAATTAATTTGGGCGCTAGGCCCT
>CAUOQW010000324.1:0-3962 GCA_963506825.1 uncultured Cellvibrio sp. | reverse complement strand
TGCCAAGTGGGGATATTGCGCGGCTACAGCTTGAGGTGTTGCGCCTGCGGCTAAGGCGTCGGCAGCGGCAATGTAATCATACAGAAGATTCAAATCGGTTTCGGTAATGCGTGATGTTCCTGCGCCAATGACCCGCGCACCTATATAAAAGGCGCCGCCTTCGCGTTCGCTTGGCTCGCTCACAGAGAGCCCGAAAAAGCTATTGATAGTGACATCTTTGTTGGCGATTTTATCCAGCACTTCGCGCAAGTCGCTGGAGCTGGCGGCTATGCCAGCGGCAGTGGCGCTAGATTGCGCGTCGTTATAGGCATTAATTGCATTGCTGAGCTTGAAGTCTAACTCATCGTCCACGGCGTCCATTGCGGCTTCCACCGTCTCACTCGCTTGCACCACAAGGGTGGGAAAGTAAGTGCGGCCGTCGCACGTTTTATCTTCATCGCCAGAGTGAAAGGCCAAGAGTGCGGGATTGTAATATTGCGCTTGGGAGGTATCGCCTACTGCTAAAGTGGTACCGCCCATGGCCAGTGCGCGTGCATCAAATACGCCGTAGTCAATCGCCAAGGCGGGTTGTGCGGCTATTAAGCCGGTGATTAGGGCGGTGCGAGTAAAGTGAATTGGGCTGAGTTTGAGCATAGGTGATTCCAAACCGGGATGATGGCGCAAGTCGATGAGTTGAGCTTAAACCATCGTTGCAAGCTTGGCAGTGATTGGGGGAAGCCATGCATTAGAAAGGAGAAACTGTTGGCAATTTTACTGGTTCGCGCTCAGCCGCTAGGGTAGAGTGCGTGTTTTGTTGCCGTGCGCTGCAGCCTTGTGCAACATGATCTATCGACTGACATAACAATAGGTTTTCTGGGTGTTTTTGAGATTTACTCCTCCGTTTTTTAGCAACGCGTTGCGCCTGATATTGTGCGTTTTGGCCCTCTGCTGCGTGGAGCTGGCGCAGGCCGCTACGGTTAAAAATGTGCGTGTTTGGCGCGCCGAAGGTTACACCCGCATTGTGTTGGATTTGGATGCGCCGGTGCGCTACAACCTTGTGTTGGCCAATAACCCAACCCGTATTATTTTGGATGTTGCCAACAGCGATTTAAAAGCGTCGGTTGCCAAACTTCCGCTGGCGTCTACGCCGATTGAAATTGTGCGCGCTTCGGTCGTGAACGATACTGATGTGCGTTTGGTTTTCGATTTAAACCACTCCGTATCGCCCAAAAGCTTTTTGTTAAAAAAGCGTGACGATAGCGATGACCGTTTAGTAATTGATTTACACGATGCGCCCGGTGCCTCTGCGAATACAAACCTAATTAATAGCCCTGCCACAAACAGTAAAGGCGCGCCCAAAACAACAGCTGCCAGCGCCAGTGAGTCGGCGAATATAGAAGCCCTTATGGGCGATGCAGCACCCAGTGTTCAAGCCGAGTCAGAGTCTGTAGTAAATACTCCGCCACCTGCAAGCGCCACCCAAGGTCGTCCTATTTTAATTGCGGTGGATGCCGGTCACGGCGGCGCAGATTCGGGCGCGCTTGGCCCCAAAAATATGCGCGAGAAAGATGTCACCTTATCTATAGCCAGAGAGTTGGTGCGTATTATTAATGCTCAGCCAGGCTACAGCGCACGTCTGACTCGCACTGGCGATTATTTTATTGAATTGCAAAAACGCCGCGATTTTGCGCGCGATATGAAAGCGGATTTATTTATTTCGGTGCACGCCGATTCCTTTACCGATTCCAGCGCTTATGGTGCGTCCGTATTTGCCTTGTCGCGCAAGGGTGCCACCAGTGAAATGGCGCGCTTTCTGGCGCAGCGCGAAAATGATTCGGATTTAATTGGCCGTGTAGGCGGCGTAAGTTTGGAAGATAAAGATCCACAACTTGCGGGTGTGTTAGTTGATCTCTCTATGACGGCAACTGTGAACTCAAGTTTGCAAGTGGGCAGCAAGGTATTGAGTTCAATTTCTGCGATTGCGCCATTGCATGCAAAACATGTAGAACAGGCCGGCTTTATGGTTTTAAAGTCACCGGATGTTCCTTCCATTTTGGTGGAGACAGGTTTTATTTCTAACACCGGCGAAGCCAAGAAATTAGCCTCGCCTGAATATCGTGAGCGTATGGCGCAGGCAATTTTTAAAGGTGTGCGCCAGTATTTCGCGCAGCATCCTGTCGCGCCGGTGCAATCGCCTACAGCCTGCTGCGCAGCAAATACTGGGCGGGTAGAAACCGCGACAAAATCTAGCGGCGGCAAAAAAACGCTAGATAAAAGCAGCGTTCAAAAAAGTTCATCCACAAAAAGTAAATCGGCAGAGCGCAAACATGTGGTGGTACGTGGCGATACACTTACGGATATTGCACTGAGATACGGCGTTAGTTCGCGCAGTATTAAAACTGCCAACAATATGAAAACCGATAACGTAAAGCTTGGCCAAACCTTAAAAATTCCGGCGCAACTTTAAACATACAGCGCAATAGTCAGCGCACTCAATGAATACTATGAAACGAATTAAATTGCTCAGCCCTCGTTTAGCCAACCAAATTGCCGCTGGTGAAGTGGTTGAGCGCCCATCATCGGTGATTAAAGAGTTGCTAGAAAACTCTTTAGATGCCGGTGCATCGCGTTTAGAAATTGACGTGGAAGATGGTGGCATAAAATTAATGCGCGTGCGCGACAACGGTGGCGGTATCGACAAAGATGATTTGCCGCTTGCATTGAGCCGTCACGCTACCAGCAAAATTTATGAGTTGGATGATCTTGAAGCCGTTGCCACTTTAGGTTTTCGTGGTGAAGCTTTAGCGTCGATTAGTTCGGTTGCGCGTTTGACTTTGTTGAGCAGCACCAATGATGACAGTGCAGGTTGGCAAGTGGTTGCCGAAGGCCGCGATATGGAGACGGAGGTTTCTCCAGCGCCGCACCCACGTGGCACCACGGTAGAAGTGCGCGATTTATTTTTTAACACGCCCGCGCGCCGAAAATTTTTGCGCACCGAAAAAACGGAATACACGCATCTTGAAGATGTTGTAAAACGTTTGGCGCTTTCGCGTTTCGATGTGGCTTTTAATTTGCGCCACAACGGCCGCGCGATTTATTCCTGGCGCGCCGGTGATTCGCAATTGGAACAAGAACGCCGCGTTGCGCAAGTCTGCGGCCCTGCGTTTATGGAAAATGCTGTTCATATTGAAATCGAACGCAATGGTTTACGGTTGTGGGGCTGGGTTGCATTGCCGACGTTTTCGCGCAGCCAAGCTGACTTACAGCACTTTTATGTGAATGGTCGTTCCATTCGCGATAAATTGGTGAGCCACGCTGTGCGCCAAGCTTATCAAGATGTGTTGTATCACGGCCGTCATCCCGCATTTGTTTTATATTTGGAAGTTGACCCTGCAACTGTAGATGTAAACGTTCACCCCACCAAACACGAAGTGCGCTTTCGCGATAATCGCAGTGTGCACGATTTTATTTATTCGAGTTTGCATCGTGCGCTGGCGAATGTAACGCCTGAAAGTTCATTGGCGAAAAACGCCCAAGGTGAAGCTGGCGATGAATTTTTGCAGACATCTGTTGCTCCGCAAGGCGTAGCGGCAGGTGAATTTCGTGGACAAGAAACTTTAGGTTTGCGCTCTGCACCAACTCAAGGTTTTTCCGGCTCACAGTCTTATCCATTTGCACCTCAGAATTTCTCTCGTCCATCCGGTGTGAATGAGCAGTTAAAAACTTATGGTGATTTGCATCAAGCTACACCGTCTTTTTCATCCTCAACAATTATGCCCGACAGTGGTGATGAAAATATTCCACCACTCGGCTACGCCATAGCACAATTAAAAGGTATTTATATTCTTGCGGAAAATGCGCAGGGTCTAATTGTGGTGGATATGCATGCTGCGCACGAGCGTATTACTTACGAGCGCATGAAAGAATCTTTTGCCTGCGGCGGTATTCAAACGCAACCGCTGTTGGTGCCTGAGTCCATTGCC
>CAUOQW010000323.1:0-3978 GCA_963506825.1 uncultured Cellvibrio sp. | reverse complement strand
GGATAAGTTTGAATTGAATTTTGCTGGGGCTAGCCAGGTTTCTGCAGATCTATTGATGCAACGTTTTTCAGTAGATGCCAAGGCTGTTCAATTATCAATCTCGCAACTTAATGTCAGTGGTGATATTGCTCAAGGTGAAATTTCTTGGCCGCAGTTAAAATTTACAACTGAAGCTCAACTCAAAGGCGGGAAGTTTGTGCATCCTCAGGTTAATGTTAAAACCTGGTTTTGGCGAGGTAAAACGCAGGGTTCATTCGCAGATTTTGCAGTAAATGGGAATTTAGGTATAGGAAGTTCACTGCTGGTAAAGCATCAAGTTAAGCGAAAAACATCAGAATTAATAGTGGATTGGAGTGTTCCAGATATTTTTCTGTTAGCCGCCAATCCTTTTGCAGATGTTCTGACGGTTTGGCCAACACTGCTCACGCTCTCGCGTGGAAAAATAAACGCTAGCGGAAATCTTCTTGTTAATCTTGAAAAAAATACACTCACCAAGAGTAAAACTGATGTGCATTTAGCAGATGTTTCGGGTGTTTATGACACCTTAGTCTTTCAAGGGCTTAGCAGCCAAGTAAAATTTATGACCCATGAAAATAGTGTTGATATTTCAACTGATATGCTGAGTGTGAATCATATCAATAAAGGTTTTGATTTTGGCCCCTTAATGGCAGTAGGAAAATATAAGTCCACTTGGGATAAATTTATGGAAGGAAAACTTGATTTGCAAAGCCTTAGTGGTTCGGCAATGGGGGGTAGTCTTAGTACTCCTGCACAGAAATTTGATTTTAGCCATGCAGCACAAAAATTTAAATTGGAATTAAAAAATATCAATTTAGCCAATTTGCTAAAACAGTATTCCCCCAGTGAGCTTTCGGGCACAGGGCTGCTCTCGGGTTCTGTCCCTATTGAAATTAATCGCGCTGGCATTAGGGTTACCGAAGGTATAGTTGCCGCCGCAGAACCCGGTGGGCAACTCCAAATGAAATCTGCGCGTGCTAAAGCTATGGCAAAAAGTCAACCGAGTATGAAACTAGTTGTTGATGCGCTCGATGACTTTCATTACACCGCACTTGCCAGTCAAATCAATTACGATGAAAAAGGAAAGTTATTACTAGCCATCAAACTCGAAGGCCGAAACCCTGCATTAGAGCGTGGTCGCCCTATACATTTAAATGTTAATCTCGAAGAAGATATTCCGGCTATGCTCGCCAGTCTTCAGCTTAGTAGCAAGGTTAGCGATATAGTTAAAAAACGTTTGCAGTCGCGAGTTCATAAAAAATCAACACCGGTTAAAGAGGTGATTAATTAAAGCAGTAGTAGGTATGGATAGCGGTTGTGGCTATTAGAATATGTAATTAATTTTATTCACTCATCAGGAAAGAAGGTGGCAGTTATGTTTATTTTACGAGGATTTATTTTCGCTATGCTCGGGCTTATGGTGGCCTGTACACCTACAGTGCAGCTCGCTATGCCCAATGAGCCAATAAATATCAATCTCAATGTAAAAATTGAGCATGAAATTTATATCAAGGTCGATAAACAATTGGATGATTTATTTAGTAAATCCAGCGGTTTATTTTAATCGGAAAGCCCGAAGGAGTTTATGATGAAATTATTTACAGTGTTAAAACTGAGTCTTTGTAGTGTGCTATTGGCAGTATCGTTACCACTTATGGCAATGGATTTACAGCAGGCGATGAGCAGCTTAAGCGCCGCTAAAGCTCAAGGTTTGGTGGGCGAACAGCCCGATGGCTACTTGGGTGTGGTGACAAAGTCTGGCGATGCAGACGAAATTGTTAAGCTTATTAATGCAGCGCGCCGCGCAGAGTATCAACGTCTCGCCAAGGATAATAATATTGCCTTGCCCGATGTAGAAGCTATAGCGGGCCAAAAAGCTATGGAGAAAACCACATCGGGGCAGTATGTGCAGGTCAATAAAAAGTGGATGAAAAAACCTTAAACTAATTAAGTTTGCGGGTGTTCTTGGTTTGGGTATGTTGCATCGGTGTATCTAAGATTGCCGATGCATACTGCATCGCCATGACAGCAATGGTCTTGAAGAATAGCCTAAACAATGGTTTTGCAATTACACGCCATTACACATGTTTATTCTGGTTCTCAGTAGATATTCATCGCCGCCGTGTCATAAAGCTCAGTAGAAAATATAACTCAGGGTTTGCTATTTCTATTTAGTCTGAAAAACTCTTAATCCTCGCTACTCGAATAACTGAATATTTATTAAACTTTATAAATCACCGCAATTGCTGGAGTGATATGACTGGTTGCATTTCGGTGGTAGCTACTTTGAGTGCTCGCAACAAACCTTATGATGGATTCGTGTTGAAAAACACTTACGGAGGTAAATGATAAATGGGACTGATCATGAGTGACATCGAGATAATTCGAGCAGTAAGATGCTTATGTTTGCAACATAAGTTTGCTGAAGCGACAAGTTTGGCACGTAAAGTTGAAGATATTCCCAGCAGGGATACTTTAATGCTGATTTGTAAATCGTTTGAAAATTCGCAGATTAAAGTCAAGGCCGCTTAAAAAGTTACCATTGCTTTTTAAGCATCGCTAATATCCAGCAAAGAAAAATCTACTAAAGTATTTTCTTTGCTGGATTATTTTTTTTGCTCCGGGTAAGCCTAAGCTATTTTATTAACCGCAAACCTCAGCCATAAAAATCCTATAGTTCCCGCCATTAAGGATGCTAATAAAACGGCAATTTTAGATGCAGTAATAGCCTCCGCATTGCCAATGAAAGCAAGGTTGGTAATAAATATCGACATAGTAAAACCTATGCCGCCTAATAAGCCTGCGCCAAAAATATGCTTCCAATTTAATCCTGTTGGCAGCTTACAAATCCCAATGGTCACCGCTATAAAGCACAGCAGCATAATTCCCAATGGCTTGCCTAACAACAATCCGCTCATAATGCCAAGGCTGTTTGGGCTCGTTAATTCCTGTGCCCAAGTAGCGCCAATCACTACGCCGGTATTAGCCAGTGCAAAAATGGGCAAAATAATAAAGGCAACGGGTTTGTGCAGCATATGCTCAAGGCGATGCGAGGGAGATTCTTCATCGTCAGTTTTGGCAGAAAAAGGAATTGCAAAGGCGAGTAATACGCCGGCGATGGTGGCGTGAATGCCAGATTTCAACATAAAAAACCACATGAGTGCGCCGCCAATTAAATAAGGCGTTAGCGCCATAATGCGCAGTGTGCGATTAAACACAATCAATACAGCAAAGACTGCAGCCGCTGCGATTAAATACACCATCGACACTTTTGCCGTATAAAAAAGTGCGATAACAATAATTGCACCCAAGTCATCCATAACCGCGAGTGCCGTTAAAAAAACTTTAAGTGAAAGCGGAATGCGGCTGCCCAAGAGTGCTAGTACGCCTAAGGCAAATGCAATATCGGTTGCCATGGGAATGCCAATGCCTGGTTGTGTTTCGGTGCCAGCATTAAAAATAAAATGGATGAGTGCGGGGCAAATAATACCGCCCACGGCCGCAACTATGGGCAGCAGCGCATTTTTAAAATTGGATAGCTCACCGCTGTAAAGTTCGCGTTCCAGCTCAAGCCCAATAAACAAAAAGAAAATCGCCATAAGGCCATCGTTAATCCAATGTTCAACACTCATTCCTGCAATATATGTGCTCCAGATACCAATGTAACTATCCCCCCAAAGGGAGTTTGCAATTGCGAGCGAAATAATTGTGCAAATAATCAAGACTATGCCGCTAGATTTTTCTGATTCAAAAAATTGCGCGAATGTTTTGGAAAGAGGGTATTGGCCGTTTTCCATGGTTGTCTCACCTATATCAATTAATTTTCTAAAACGAAGAGTTGGGGCCTGCTAAAAAGGCCATTTCTTCCTTGGTGGAAGTTCTGCCTACCCTAGCGTTGCGGTGCGGGTAGCGCCCAAATTTTTCGATGATGTGTTTATGTTGTACGGCGGATTCATAGGC
>CAUOQW010000322.1:0-3989 GCA_963506825.1 uncultured Cellvibrio sp. | reverse complement strand
CTTTTCTTAGGAGCCAAACAAAAGGAGCCGACAAACCATAAAGGATAGATATAGTCAGCAAACCCTCTTCGCGATAGACAATCAGCATAGCAAGCACAAGCACAATTAATAACATCACCCCAAAAGGCACCCTGCCCCGAAAATCTACACTCTTGAAACTGGTATAACGGAAATTAGATACCATCAATAGGCCGGTAGCCACTGTCACCAAGGCTAACAAAACCTTAATCCAGAATGACACCAATTGATAGCTGGAGAGCGTTAAAACCAAGGCCGCAATAATCGCCGCCGCCATCGGACTTGCCAAACCAATAAAGTATTTTTTATCAACTACACCAATCTGCGTATTAAAACGAGCCAAACGCAAGGCTGCACAGGCAGTATAGATAAACGCCGCCGCCCACCCCCAGCGGCCCAAATCATGAAGCACCCAACTCAGCATAACCAATGCCGGAGCAACACCAAACGAAACCATATCCGCCAAGCTATCGTATTGTTCACCAAAAGCAGATTGGGTATTGGTCATGCGCGCAACGCGGCCATCCATTCCGTCCAACAACATAGCGAGGAAAATAGCGACCGACGCGTGGATAAAGTTACCACCCATGCCGGAGACGATTGCATAAAAGCCGCAAAATAATGCACCAGTGGTAAATAAATTAGGGAGCAGATAGACACCCCGGTGACGAACCTTCTGGCCACCCTCGGAAACCTCTTCCTCCAAATCGCCGAACAGCGAGTCGGTATCGCGGCTATCTGGGCCGCTAGGTTTAATATGTTCGTGATCCTTATTGCTCATAGCCAACCTCTAATTTCTATCTTGGAGCAGGGAGCGCCATTGTACACATCAATTGACGCCGCACACATTACCCTCACCAAAAACGAAAAAGCCCCGCACTAGTCACCTAGGCAGGGCCTTTTGCATCAATCAGCGCAAATTAGTTTTTGGTTTGATCAACAATTTTGTTCGCTTGGATCCAAGGCATCATTGCACGCAACTTGTTACCAACAACTTCGATACCGTGTGCAGCGTTGTTGCGACGCGCAGCAGTCATTGAAGAGTAGTTAGTTGCACCTTCAAGGATGAACTTCTTAGCGTATTCGCCGGTTTGAATATCTTTCAACGCTTGACGCATAGCTTTACGCGATTCTTCGTTGATAACTTTCGGGCCAGTTACGTATTCGCCGTATTCAGCATTGTTAGAAATTGAGTAGTTCATGTTCGCGATACCGCCTTCGAACATAAGGTCAACGATCAACTTCAATTCGTGCAAGCACTCGAAGTACGCCATTTCTGGCTCGTAGCCAGCTTCAACCAAAGTTTCGAAGCCCATTTTTACCAATTCAACGGCACCGCCACAAAGAACAGCTTGTTCACCGAACAAGTCGGTTTCAGTTTCGTCTTTGAAAGTAGTTTCGATGATACCGGTACGGCCGCCGCCTACGCCTGATGCGTAAGAAAGTGCGGTGTCTTTAGCTTTCCCAGAAGCATCTTGGAAGATCGCGATCAAATCTGGAACGCCACCGCCACGAACAAATTCAGAACGCACAGTGTGACCTGGTGCTTTTGGAGCAACCATGATTACGTCCAAGTCTTTGCGTGGAACTACTTGATTGTAGTGAATCGCAAAGCCGTGAGCGAAGGCCAAAGTAGCGCCTTTCTTGATGTTTGGCTCGATTTCGTCTTTGTACAATTTTGATTGGAATTCATCTGGAGTCAGAATCATTACCACGTCAGCAGAAGCCACTGCAGAAGCAACGTCGGTTACTTTCAAGCCATGAGCTTCAGCTTTCTTAACGGTTGCAGAGCCTGTGCGCAGACCAACAACAACATCTACACCTGAATCTTTCAGGTTGCATGCGTGCGCGTGACCTTGTGAACCGTAACCAATGATGGCTACTTTTTTGCCTTGGATGATAGAAAGATCGGCATCTTTATCGTAATAAACGTGCATGGCAGACTCCTGAGATGAGGATTAATGAGCGGGGCAAGCCCCATAAATAAACAGGCGCGCAGTGTAGAAAAAAACCAATATCACGTAAAATGATATATTTGCATGTTAATGTTGCGTTTTATGCAACATAGTTCGACAAACTCACCATGAGCGGAGGCGAACTCGGCATGAGCGACAGCAAGCTCATCGTTAAACGGTAGCAGGCTCAACATGAATAATTTCCCCCCGCTCACCCTGAGCGCGAAGCAGTCGAAGGGCATTTAATGGATATCACCAAACTCAAACTCTTCTGCGCCCTCGCCAGCAGCCTGCACTTTGGCCGCGCCGCCAATGCCTGCCATGTCAGCCCATCGACACTGAGCCGCAATATCAAACAACTTGAGGACGACTTGGGCGTGAGTTTATTTGAGCGCGACAACCGCTCAGTTGCACTTACCCATGAAGGCCAAAGCTATCTGCAATTTGCCAAAGAAGTGTTACAACAATGGGAGACTTATCAGGAATCGTTAATTGCCCAGGCCGATCAACTCTATGGCCAGCTCAGTATTTACTGCTCGGTGACGGCGAGTTATAGCTTCTTATATGACATCCTCACCGAATTCCGCGTTAAGCATCCCGGTATTGCGATTAAATTGCACACCGGCGACCCCGCGCAGTCCATGGAGCGCGTACTCGCCGGTTACGAAGATATTGCGATTACCGCCAAACCCGACAAAATGCCCGCCGGAATTAGTTACAAACCTATCACTCGCTCGCCGATGATTTTTATTGCGCCGAAAAACAATCCCAACTGGCAAGCACCTGCGCTCGACACGCCCGATTTCTGGAAAAAAATTCCGATGATTATTTCTGAAGAAGGTTTAGTGCGCGAGCGTTTGGACAATTGGTTTGAGCAACAAAATATCAAACCGAATATTTATGCGGAAGTGAAAGGTAACGAAGCGATTGTAAGTATGGTGAGTTTAGGGTTTGGCGTGGGCGTATTGCCAAAAATTGTTGTGGACAATAGCCCACTCGCGGAGCGCGTTGAGCCTTTTATTTTGCAACCCGATTTAGGCCCTTACTCTATGGGAATTTGCGTGATGGAAAAGCGTTTGAAAAGCCCAATTCTAAATGCATTTTGGGCGCAACTGGCTCACGAAAAATCAACGTAATCAATCCTCGTGTTTTATCACACTAATTTCGCCATCCGATTCCATATACATCAACTTCACTTGATCAAGCCGCTCCAACCCAGCTTCGCGGATTTTTTCGTGGAGTTCGTCAACAGTAATAAATTCTTTACGCAAATTGCGGCGCTGCATTTTTCCATCGCGCACCAAACACAGTTTTCGCGCTGACAATAAGCGAGCAACTCCGGGGTACCTATAACTTAATACATCCAGAGCATAATTCCATGCTACTAAGGTAGAAACCAACACCATGCCATCGCTAACCGAACTACCTTCGCCGATCATGGCATTTTGCGCAGCATCGCCCAGAATCACCACAAACAAAAAATCGGTGATAGATGCAGAGCCAATATCGCGTCGTAAAATCAAACGGAAAATGAGCAGCAAAAACCAACACCTCATGGTTCCACGCAACATTAATTCGAAAGGCGAAACCGTAACTTGCAGGAGTTGCGAGATATCTGCGCTGACTAAATTCATATTTCCCTCACAGAAAAAATAAATTACCGCAAAATATTACCGGAATGGACGACTTAGAAAAGGTGAACCCGACAAACCAAAACGCCAAGGAAGATCAACGGCTTTGGAAATACCGATACGCGGGCCACACACAACATCCACAGCTTTTTGTGCAGGGATTAATTCAAACGGCGATTCATTTAACGGCATGCCGTTGTAAGCATGCACAATTGCCAGCGCTTGCCCAAGTTTTCCTGGCCCCGAACACAACAGACCAACCTTATCTACACCGCGGCGCTCTATCATGGTGTGCAAACCTATAATCGGCTCAATCGCACGAATTAACACACCAGCACCATGGCCTTCCGCTTCGCACACAAAATTCAAACACCAGTGAATTCCG
>CAUOQW010000321.1:0-3997 GCA_963506825.1 uncultured Cellvibrio sp. | reverse complement strand
TCATTTATCTAAATCATTAATTTGTTTTTATTGATATTGAACAGGCACTACTTGAGGAACTAAGCATGCGCCGTTTACCCATATTTTTTCTGCTGGATGTTTCTGAATCCATGGTGGGCGATAACCATCGCCAAATGCAGCAAGGGCTTGAGCGTTTGGTGAAAGCGTTGCGCACAGATCCACACGCGTTGGAGACTGTGCACTTATCAGTGGTTGCCTTTGCAGGCCAAGCGCGCACGCTTACGCCGCTCACTGAACTTGCCATGTTTTATCCACCGCGTTTGCCAATCGGTGCAGGCACTTCGCTTGGTGCCGCGCTTGAACATTTAATGAATGACATTAAACGCAACGTGATTAAAACTACACCTGAGCGCAAAGGCGATTGGAAACCCGTGGTGTATTTAATGACGGATGGTAAACCAACGGATGATATTAAAGATGCAATCGCGCGTTGGAATTCCTATTTTTCAAAATCCGTTACCTTGGTGGCGATTGGTATTGGTAAGCATGCATCGCTGGATGTACTGAAACAAATCAGCGAAAACGTGTTGCATTTGGATGCGTCTACCGATGCAGATTTCCGCGATTTTATCGACTGGGTAACTATGTCTGTTGTGGCGCAAAGTCGCAGCGTCTCTACGACTGAAAAAGGCGTAAGTCTCGCAAAAATTAATCCCGATATTTTGAGTTTGGTAAACGATATTAGCCAAGCGAATAAAGTGGATGAAGATTTTGTAATTTTAAATGGCCGTTGCCAAAAATCGCGTTTGCCTTATTTAATTAAATACGAGCGCAGCGCGCCCAATTTTGAAAACACCAATATCAGCATGGGTGGCAGTCAATATTATCTCACCGGGGTATTTGCGCTGGAGCAAGATTATTTTGATCTCTCCGACACGCGCTGTCTTACGCGCACTATTAATACCGATGAGTTGGTGGGCGCACCCGGTTGCCCTCATTGCGGTAATCCTTATGGCTTTGCTATGTGTCGCTGTGGCCAAATTATGTGTATTCACGGCGACGGCCCTGCAACCTGCCCAACCTGCGAGCAGGCGTGTAATTTCGGCCAAAGCAGCGGCCAAGGGTTTGATGTTTCCAGAGGCAGGGGTTGAGAACAGTCCAATGCAGAAACTAATGATAAGGAATTTTTCGCGTGCCTGATTTTCGTTTGCCCAATGCCCGTGCGGATGAAAACTATAGCATCAGTTTGAATTCCGTTTTAGCTAATTTGGGTTCAGTCGCTTTTTTGGACATTCATATCCCTAATGATCTTGGATTACACGCCGATTTAGCAGTAGGCACCTTAAGTGGTTCGCCCGCTAACGCAGGCGATTTTGAAATATCGCTGGTCTATTACAAAATTACCGAAGTGCCTGCGCGTGAATACACAGTAAAACTTTCGCTCTTGATTGTGCCCAATCCAAAATCCCTGTGGAAAAATTTACCTTCAGATACCAATGCCATTTTTTGGCGACCTGATGCAGCTTGCAGTTCGCTGAACTATCAAGAGCTTTCTGTTCTTGCCGCCAGTAAACGCGGTCGCTCTCACGCCCATGTGGGCAGTTTTCGCGATGATGATTATCAGCACGCGCCTGTTAATGAATGGGTGATATGTGTAGTGGCAGACGGCGCAGGCAGCGCCAAATATTCACGGCGCGGCGCGCAACTTATTTGTGAAGCGGCAGTGCAAAATTTATCAAAGGGTTTGGTAGATGATTCTTCTTTAATTGAAGCTGTAAATGTTTTTCAGCAAGCACAAAGCGAAAAAGCTTCTTCATTAGATGCTGCGCAGCAAACTTTACTGTCAGTGCTTGCGAACAAACTCGGCAGTGCGGCGCGCAGTGCGGAGCAGGCAATTCAGCAAGAACTTGCAGCGCAATCGAATTTGCAAGCTGAGTACAAAGACTTCTCCAGCACCGCGCTTATCGCTATTACCAAACAATTCAGCTTCGGTATTTTTTGTGCGGTATTTGCAGTGGGCGATGGAGCTATAGCGGTTTATCGACAAGGCCAATCGGTTACTTTATTAGGCAGTGCAGATTGTGGCGAATTTGCGGGGCAAACCCGTTTCTTGGATGCACAAAGTATTACTGACTCTGCAGTTGCATCGCGTACACAATTTGTGTTGGCAGAAAATTTAACCGCACTTATTTTAATGAGCGATGGTGTTTCAGACCCTTGGTTTGAAACAGATGCGCAGCTAGCAAATATCAACAAGTGGGATGTGTTTTGGTCAGAGTTGGTTGTGGCAGACGCAATTGCAACCGAAGAAAAATTGCTAACATGGTTAGATTTTTGGTCATCGGGTAATCACGATGATAGAACGATTGTTTTAGTACTCCCTCATAAAAAATAACGCAGGTAACTATGGCTATTATTACGCTCACTGCTGCCGATGGTTCAGAGGTACAATTTTATGATGAGCTTAAAGCTTCGGGTGGTATGAAGGATGTTTACTTCTCGCTTAATCGCGATTACGTAGTGGCATTTTATCGCACGCCTGCAGTTGCTGCTGTAGAAGAGCGCTTGGCAGTTATTACCGGAATTTATCGCGAGCGAATTTTTAATCAGGCGGGCGGCGATTATTGGAAGAAAGTATTTTGCTGGCCGACCACCACCGTAAAATATCGCGAGTATATTGGCGTAGTCGTGCCTTTTTATAGTGATGATTTTTTCTTTAAATTTGGCTCTCGCAACGACGATATGCTCGGCATAAAAGGCCGCGAGAAAGAGGGTAAATGGTTTACCTCACCATCTAATCGTTCAAAATATTTAGACCCGCGCGAGTTAGGCAATTGGTTACAGCAACTTAAAATTTGTATCATGATTGCGCGCGGTGTGCGCCGTATGCACGCCGCAGGTCTTGCGCATTCGGATTTGAGTTACAAAAATATTTTGATCGACCCTACCACTGGTAGAGCCTGCCTAATTGATATGGATGGATTGGTGGTGCCGGGAAAATTCCCACCAGATGTGGTGGGCACGCCCGATTTTATCGCGCCCGAATGTGTGATGACCTCGCACCTCAAGCGCGATGATCCTGCGCGCAAATTACCCTCAATTTCTACCGACGAACACGCGCTCGCGGTATTAATTTACATGTACTTGTTATTGCGTCACCCGTTGCGCGGCGATAAATGTCACGACCTCAACGACACGCAACACGATGATGAATTGGCCATGGGCTCGCAAGCACTTTTTATTGAACACCCTACCGATGATTCCAATCGTGTTCGTCCAGAAAATATCAAACCCGCAGAATTGCCGTGGAAAGATCCCGCGCTCATTCCTTATACCGTTACTGGCCCCTATTTAACCGAATTATTTCAACGCGCTTTTATCGATGGTTTGCATAAACCGTCTGCGCGACCAACAGCGGATGAGTGGGAGCGTGCTTTAGTAAAAACCGTAGATTTGCTGCAGCCCTGCGCGAACAAAAGTTGTGAGCAAGGCTGGTATGTGTTCAGTAATCAAACCCAACCTATCTGCCCATTTTGCAGTACGCCTTTTGCGGGCAAATTGCCATTGTTAAATCTTTACTCATCTCACGCGCAAGGTAACTTCCGCCCAGACAATCATCGCCTTATGGTGTACTCCGGCCAATCACTGTTTGTGTGGTACACCAACCGCGATATCTACCCCAACGAAAAACTTAATGACGCACAAAAAAAACGCGTCGGCTATTTTGTATTGCACGATAATAATTGGCTGCTGGTGAATGAGGGTATGCCAGATTTGTTGGATGTGAAAACCAAAACGCCGATTCCGATTGGTGGGAATGTTGTGTTAACGGAAGGGCTGCAATTGTTGTTATCGAAAGAGAGTGATGGACGGTTGGTGATTGTGCAGATGGTGGGGGAGTAGACTCTGTATCAAAAGTAACTTCTGATCTGTAGTTTGGAAGAAGAAAAATATTGTTTTAGTGAGTGGCACTATGAAATCAGTTCTTATTTTATTTTTTATTTCCTCAACATTTTTCTCCTGTAATAGCTTATCG
>CAUOQW010000320.1:0-3999 GCA_963506825.1 uncultured Cellvibrio sp. | reverse complement strand
CGTGTCTTGCGTGGTTATTGGATGCTGCCCGCTCTCCCACTTTTTTATTTGCTAGCAACTTACGCACTCAGCCAACTCAAACATAAAATGTTAAGCATAGCCCTAGCAAGTGTGATGTGCGGCCTATTGGTATTTCAAACAGTCCAACAATACCAACACTTTAAGAATGCGCGCTATACCGAACTACAAACGTGGGTGAAAGCCAATATAAAAAGTGAAGATACGATTTATATCCTAGGTTTTGATACATTTTTTCTACCGCAAAATACCCTTAATCTACAAAATCGTAAAACGGTTTTAACCCAAGGATTAGAACGAGCAATTGACCAAGGCGAAAGTTTTACCTCACGTCATATACGCCTTTGGGAAGAGCGCTCTGCACTCACGCTAATCGACATGCTCAACGCAACATCAGCGCGCGGTTATAACTACTACTCACTCAACAGCCATCCACTTGAAGACATGAGTAACATAGTCCGCTATGACGATATTGATTACATGTTCGTTATGAAGGGAATTAGCGATACAGATACAAAAGGCATGCTTACAAAAACCCAACAAGATTTTGTAAAACTTACTGAGGTAAATGCACCGGGCGGCAAAGAAGGTACTGGCGGCTTAACCTATGAAATTTATCAAAGGAAAAGTCATGTCAACTAAAAAACGAATACTCCATTTTATAGAAAGTGGTGGTGTTTATGGCGCAGAACGCGTAATTCTTAATTTATCCGTACAAATGCAAAAAACGGGAAACTATGTTCCGGTAGTAGGCTGCATTGTAAATTCGGTAAACAGCGACAGCGCGCTTTACAATGCCGCCGTAGAATTGGGTATAGAGGCTATTAAAATACCTATTGCCAATGCAGGCTTGGTACGCGATTTACCTAAAGCCGCAGCGCAATTAAAGCAAGCCCGTATTGATCTAATCCATTCACACGGGTACAAGCCCTCGGTATTTGGTTTTATTATTCGCTTATTAAAAAAAATTCCTGTTATCGCCACCTGCCATCTTTGGTTTGAACCCTCGAAAGGCCCTCTTAAAACGCGGACAATGATTCGCTTGGAAAAGTTTTTTTATCGCTGGTTTCCAAAAATAATTGCGGTATCTGACCCCATTAAAACAATTTTGCTAGCGAGCAATTTAAAACCGCAGCAAGTAGATGTTATTCGAAATGGAGTGGATGTACCTGAGACAACTATTTCCCAAAGCGAACTAACGCAGCTACACAATGAACTACATTTATCTGCAAACGATTTTTGCATATTGAACAGTGCACGCCTAACACGTCAAAAAGCGCAATGGGTACTGATTAAAGCCGCTGCCATTCTCAAGCAACAAAATGAAGTTGTTCGTATATTGATTGTTGGTGAGGGCGACTTAGACTCGGAACTTCGCGCACAAATTATTGCAGCGGATGTTAGCGATTACGTACAACTGCTCGGCTTTCGCACGGACATCAATAAACTACTCGCACTCAGCAATCTATTCGCCCTCCCCTCCATTGATGAAGGCATGCCTATGAGCCTGCTTGAAGCAGCAGCAGCAACAAAGCCCATCATATCCACACTGGTCGGCGACATAGGCAAACTTATTCAACACGAGCACTCCGGCTTGGTGATACCTACCGAAGACCCAGCAGAACTTGCTGCTGCCATTATTCGCTTAAAAAAGAATGCATTGTTGGCGCAAGAACTCGCGAATCATGCGCATAAAATCATGGTGGAATATTATTCTAGCCGCGCCATGTGTAATGGCTATTTAACGATTTACGATCAATTGCTCACCCCATAATTTTTTGGAATCTTATCGCTATTATGCAACCGGTCAAAGTGCTTTACTGTATCGACAATTTACTTCGCGGTGGAACGGAGCTTCAACTTATTGGCTTAATTGAACGTTTAGATCCACAAAAATACACGCCTTATTTATTGACGATTAGGCCATCTGACCCAGCACTCACGCCATCTAACTGCAATCATCTCGCATGGCATGTGCCCAGCTTATTTTCCTTTGCGGGAATTATTGCGCTCATCAAACTAATTCAGTTTTTGCGCCACGAAAAAATCAGTATCGTGCAAACATTTTTTCAAGACTCCACCTTGTTTGGTGGTACTGCTGCTTACCTTGCACGCACGCCAGTACGTATTGCCTGCTTCCGCGATTTAGGTTTTTGGCATAACCGCAAACAAGCCATGGTACTCAAGCGAATTTATAAGGGAATGAGCGGTTTTATTTGCAATGCAGACATAGTGCGCGAACATTTTATTAAGCACTTTGAGATCGACCGCAACAAAATGCAGGTGCTGCGCAATGGCATTGATGTAAAAGCGTTGCCCTATATTGACCA
Organism: uncultured Cellvibrio sp.; assembly: GCA_963506825.1. Classification (GTDB taxonomy): domain Bacteria; phylum Pseudomonadota; class Gammaproteobacteria; order Pseudomonadales; family Cellvibrionaceae; genus Cellvibrio. Next base: position 1,651 of record CAUOQW010000320.1, on the reverse strand, counting down.
CTCACAAACCTGTGCAACCGTTGGTATAGTTGGCAATATGACCCGCCAAGTAAAACGCACAGACCTCTTTATAAAGGCAGCCGCTATCGTTAATAAAGTACACCCAGAAATGACCTGGCACATCATTGGCGATGGGCAAATGCGCAGCGAACTTGAAACACTTGCTCATGAGCTAGATGTCTTCGATAAAATACATTTCGCTGGCCGTGTAAGTGATGTCGCAGGCTACTTAGAAAAATTGGATATAGGCATTATTAGCTCGGACTCTGAAGGCCTTAGCAATGCGCTGCTTGAATATATGTTTAAGGGTGTAGCCACGGTTGCAACTGAAGTAGGCGGCAACCCCGAATTAATTGAGCACGAACGCACCGGCTTATTAGTGCCACCCAATAATGAGCGAGCCCTAGCGAATGCTATTATTCGCCTTATTGAGAATAGCCCGCTGAAAAACCAACTGGCGCAAGCAGCAAGGCAAAAAGCAGAAGCAGAATACAGTTGGGAGAAATGTATGAGGTCGCATCATCAGTATTACAGTAAATTGCTGACCACAACTAACGTATAAAATATAACACTTAGTATTATCATCTATTAAAGGCATATCATGAACACTCAACGTAAACCCGCCGTTTTAGCTGTCGTTATACCCTGCTATAACGAAGAAGAAGTACTGCCAGAAACTGTCAAACAGCTAACTTTACTTATGCAAGAAATGGAGCGCGATGGTTTAACAGATGCAGGCAGTGCCATTTGGTTTGTGGATGACGGCAGCAAAGATAAAACATGGCAACTTATTGAAGGCTATGTCGTTAGCAACCCCTATATTCGCGGATTAAAGCTTGCACGCAATCGTGGCCACCAAAATGCGTTACTGGCTGGGTTAGAAAATGCAACGGGGGATGTGTTAATCAGTATTGATGCCGACTTACAGGATGATATTCAAGTGATTAAAGCCATGATGGCGGAATATCACAAGGGTATTGATGTAGTTTATGGTGTGCGCTCAGTGCGTGAATTAGATACACCCTTTAAACGTATGACAGCGGAAGGCTATTACCATTTACTAAAAAAGATGGGCGTGAATATTGTATTTAATCATGCGGATTTTCGCTTAATGAGCCGCCGCGCTATTGAAGCCCTTAAAGCCTATGAAGAAGTGAATTTATTCTTACGCGGCATAATTCCTACTATTGGTTTTCCATCCTCTACGGTGGAGTACGCACGTGCAGCACGTTTTGCGGGCGAGTCAAAATACCCACTCAAGAAAATGTTAGCCCTAGCAGCAGATGGCATCACCTCTTTTTCTGCGGTGCCTCTACGCTTAATTGCACTGCTCGGATTTTTTATTTTCCTTTTCAGCATGGGTTTATCCACTTGGGTATTTTTTGTAAAAGTATTTACCGATAATGCTACGCCTGGTTGGGCATCTTCTGTACTACCTATGTATTTACTCGGCGGGATTCAGCTACTGAGTATCGGAGTCTTAGGAGAGTATGTAGCTAAAATGTATATGGAAACAAAACGTAGACCACGTTATTTTTTAGAAAAAGTATTAGCTGAAAAATCAGTATGAACGCCAATATAGAAACGGACAAAAACACCGCGAGCTACGAGATAAAATCTTTATTTCATGGCCAACTGCTTAGCTATCTTG
>CAUOQW010000319.1:0-4024 GCA_963506825.1 uncultured Cellvibrio sp. | reverse complement strand
TACACACTGACCCCCTCCAAGGAAAACACCGCATAAAAAAGCCCCTCGACGTTTCCGCAGAGGGGCTAAAGCAAAAAGGAGGGACTACTTAAAACTCCATGCAAAACAACTACACAAATCCTTAAACTGCAAAAAATCTTTAAACTGCGCCAGATCTTTACACTGAAAAGGCACCCTTGCTGGCTTTCGCCGGAATCAAGGTGGGAACACAACCTGTGTCCGCCTCATAATGCTGTTGCACCGCAGCCATCATTTTCGGAATCAAAGCCTCCGGCGCAATCGACACCACGCAACCACCAAAACCGCCACCCGTCATACGTGCGCCCGCTTGACCTTCACCGGCTTGTTGCAGAAGCTCAACCAAGTGATCTATAGCAGGTGTGGTGATACTGAAATCATCACGCATAGAATTATGAGACTCGGCCATCACGCGTGATAAAACCGTCATATCACCTTTGTCCAAAGCCTCAGCGGCTGCCAAGGTGCGTGCATTTTCCGTGAGCACATGGCGCGCACGTTTAAAACTCAAATCATCCAACTTACCTTCAGATGCCAACAACTGTTCTAGTGTTACGCCACGCAGAGTTTTCTGACCGAAAAAAGTCGCTGCGGTTTCGCACTGCTCACGGCGTTGATTGTATTCACTCTCAACCAAACCGCGTTTAACACCACTGTGCACGATAAGAATTTCCCAATCATTGGGAATAGAAAAGCTGCGTGTCGATAAATCCTGACAATCTATTAACAGCGCACTGCTCTCTTGGCCTCGAGCGGAAATCAACTGATCCATAATCCCGCAGTTACAGCCAACAAAATTATTCTCGGCGGCCTGCCCCACCAAGGCTGCTTCTGTTGGATCTATATGCTCATCGCTCAATTCCGTTAGCGCGCGCACTACCGCGACTTCAAGCGAAGCTGAACTACTTAAACCTGCACCGGCAGGTACATTGCCAGAAATTAAAAAATTACCACCGCACAAGCGATAATTTCTTTTTTGCAATTCCTTTACAACACCACTCACATAATCCGCCCAAGAAGCATCAGGCGATTGCTGCATAGGCGCATCTAAATTAATAACGACTTTTTGATCGCCAAAATCTTTTGCAATCACATGCAACTCACGATCAGTGCGCGCAGATACCGCAATCCAAGTGCTGTAATTAATAGCGGCGGGCAAGACAAAACCATCGTTGTAATCAGTGTGCTCGCCAATCAGATTTACGCGCCCAGGTGCTTGTACAACCAAGTTAGGCTCATGACCAAAAGCTGCCGAAAAAAAATCACTGAGCTGTTGTTTATTTAATATGCTCACTAACCATTACCTCGTACGAAAATGAATTGGGCTTTGTTGACGCAAACGTTCGGCGGCTTGCTCAGGCGATAAATCACGTTGAGGTTCAGCCATCATTTCATAACCCACCATAAATTTACGCACGCTCGCGCTGCGCAATAGCGGTGGATAAAAATGTGCATGTAATTGCCAGGGAGCTTTATCCGTAGAATTTACAGCGCCAGCATTGGCCGCGTTAACATCAAAAGGCGCACCGTGCCAACCCATGGAATAAGGGAAAGAGCATTCGAACAGGTTGTCGTAGCGGGCAGTAATATCGCGTAAAATCGCACCCAAGCTGACTTGTTCTGCTTCCGTTAACTCGGTAATGCGCGTACGCGCCTGTTTCGGTAACAGCAAAGTTTCAAATGGCCATGCCGCCCAGAAAGGCACTACCACTAACCAATCCTCGTTCTCTACTACTACGCGCTCGCGCAATTCGATTTCTTTTTGGGCGTAATCCAACAGTAGCGATTTACCCTGTTCGGCATAGAAAGCGCGCTGTTTCTCATCTTCTTTTTGAACCAAACTGGGCAGTTGGGTTTGCGCCGAATTCTGGCCGTGCGGGTGCGGGTTGGAACAAGCCATCACCGAACCCTTGTTTTCAAAAATCTGTACGGAAGCATAGGTTTTACCCAAATCGGCCGACTCGGCCATCCAGGTTTTTACCACCGCTAACACTTCTTCATCGTTTAACAAGGGCAAAGTTTTGCTGTGGTCCGGCGAGAAACAAATCACACGGCTAGTGCCGTGCTCGGCCTGAATTTGAAACAAGGGATCAGCCGACGCAGGGCCATCAGGCACTTGCGGCATTAATGCAGCAAAATCGTTGGTGAAAACGTAAGTCGTTTTATAGGCCGGATTAGGCTCACCACCGATGCGTGTATTACTGGGGCAAAGGAAGCACTTAGGGTCGTGCGCAACACTTTCTGGCCATTGATTAGGCTCTTGCTGGCCTTGCCAAGGACGCTTATTTCGATGGGGCGATACCAACAACCACTCACCCGATAAAGGGTTAAAACGGCGATGGGTGTGGTCATTAACAGAAAAATCTTCAGAACTCATGGGTCATATTGTCCATATAAATATGATAAATAAACAATGGATGTAATTTACCTGAAAAGCTTGTGAAGCACAACGCTATTTTAATTTTATGTATTGAATTAATTTTATATAAGAAAAACCCAAAACCTAAGTCTTGGGCCTATTTATTAGCAGCAGGTTATTGATAACAGGTAAGTGCAGGCTATTACATGGGCTCTTGTGAGTATGAAGCTATAAAGGAAGGAAACGATTAGCTGCAATAATTCCCCACACCAAGGCTAGCAGCATCAGGCTCGTAAACACTAATGCAGAACCTATGTCTTTGGCGCGCCCCGACAACTCATGGCGCTCGGAACCCGTTCTATCTACCACCGCTTCCACCGAAGAGTTTGCCAACTCCGCCATCCATACCCAGAAAATACTCGACAGCAACAAGATCAACTCAATATGGCTAGTAGCCAACCAAAATGCCACTGGCGTTAAGAGCACTCCTAGCGCCACCTCTTGTCGAAATGCCGCTTCAAACTTCCAAGTAGCGGCAAAGCCTTTCATGGAATAGCCAAACGCATCAATCACACGGGCGATGCCAGTTTTACCAGGTTTACTCATTCCTACTCTCCAGATTCGATTGTGAGTGACGCGCTCTTGTCACGGTTAATTCATCTCTTATTCACAGAAAAGTCACACGACGGTGATATTTCTAATGTTGCAAAAAGCTTTCCACATAAAGCCGCGATGATGAAGGCTTTTTTAAAGCACGTCTATCGTTTGCGCAGCCGAATTGTGCAAGAGAGATGTTACAGAAAGATGTGACGAACTTTTTGCAAACCGACATCAAATTGAATGACATTCACCAGAGGCCACTTTATGAAAATATTTTACGGCGTTCAAGGTACAGGCAATGGTCACGTGACCCGTGCGCGCATTATGGCGAAGGCATTTGCCGCAAAAGGTGTGCAAGTTGACTGGGTATTTTCTGGCCGCCCCCGTGAAGATTTTTTTGATATGCAAGCCTTTGGTGATTTTGAATGTTATCGCGGTTTAACTTTTGCCGTTAAAAGCGGTCGTATTCTCTATTTAAAAACGGCATTGCAAGCTAATTTAATGCAACTCAATGACGATATTAAAAAAGTAAACGTCGAGGGTTACGATTTAATTATCAATGATTTTGAACCCGTCTCTGCCCACGCCGCAAAACGCGCCGGTAAAAAAGTGATTGGTATTTCACATCAAAACTCTTTCCTACACAAAATTCCCAAGAAAAATAACAATCTCGTCACCGATTGGTTTATGCAAAATTTTGCGCCTGTGACGCAAGCTATAGGTTTGCACTGGCACCACTTCGATCAGCCAATTTTACCACCGCTGATTGAGCCTTCACATTACCCAAATCAATCACTGCCCAAACATTATTTGGTGTATCTACCCTTTGCAGGACTGGAAGATATAGTGCCGCAATTGCGCGCCTTCCCTGACTATCAGTTCTTTATTTATCAAAATGTTCCGCAGCCCATTGATGATGGTCATATACATATTCGCCCATTTTCGCGCGAAGGTTTTCAGCAGGATTTACACAGATGCGAAGGCGTTATTTGCAGCGCGGGTTTTGAGTTGCCGAGCGAAGCCATTCAACTCGGTAAAAAATTATTA
>CAUOQW010000318.1:0-4025 GCA_963506825.1 uncultured Cellvibrio sp. | reverse complement strand
CCTCTAAATTCAACCATACATAGGCCGTCACCAAATCCACATCACCGCCTTCACCCTTAATATTCATTAGCGCCAAATTGTGCATTGCATCTGCCTGCCCCTGTTCTGCCGCCACACTAAAAAGGCGGCGAGCAACCACCAAATCTTTTTCAACAATTTCGCCAGCGTAAAAATAAATAGCCAAGGCATTTTGCGCATCGGGGTGGCCACTCACAGCGGCGAGCTTATAGAAAATCAGCGCTTTATTAGGATCAGCAGGAGTACCCCGCCCTTGATCATAGATTTCCGCCATCGCCAGCTGCGCATGGGGTCTATAGGGATTCAAAAAATTATTCTGCGCCGCGTGCTGATACCACTTCAAAGCAAGCTCTCGATTAGCAGCAGTGTCTTCACTTGCAAAATAAATCTCGGCCAGTTGATATTGCGCAGGGGCATAACCCGCTTCGGCAGCTTTCTTATACTGCTTAAGTGCCGCCTTTATATTTTTATTACCCGCATAACCAAACTGATGCATTTGCCCAAGCACAAAAGATGCAGGGGCGTAATCTAAATCTGCCGCCTCCTCATACCAATGAGCAGCTAATTTAGGATTTTTGGCAACGCCCAACCCAGTCATATAAATGCGCGCTAAAATAATTTGCGCCTGCACTTTTAGTGAAGCTTTCTCCATTTCAAATACAGCCTCACTGTTTTGCGATGCCGAATAGCGCGTCTCTGCCACTTTGGTATACCAACCTATTGCTGCTTTATTATCTGCCCGAGTACCCAACCCAAATAAATGCATTGAGCCCAGCATAAATGCAGCTTGGTCGTAACCTATTTTGCTGTAGGCTTTTTTAAATATGGTTAACGCATTCTCATAATTACCTGCATCATAAGCCGCGTAAGCCTCTTCAAGCATTTTGTCTTTACGCAAAATATAATTACGGCTCACAAGCGATGAAATATCTGCATAGGTACAGCCCTCGGGAAGATATAAATCCTGCTCAGCAGTACCATAGGGTGCGATATTTGATATACGTTCCAGCGCCAATTCATTAGAAAAACTCATAGTAGGATAATTTTCACCATAAAAATTTCTTAAATAATCCCGCTCCAACTCAGCTGAACTTCTTGCTATTGAAAAATTACAGTTTGACGCTAAGGAAGAATCCAAATATGCGTATTTAGCAACCTGCTTGGATGGCAATTTACCAAACACCGTTATACCGGTAATTTTTTGTGCATCATCTATAGTGATGGGCGCAGTGCCAGCCGGTTCAGACGGTAAAGAATTTGCGCGCGCACCTGCCCCTTGCGGTGTTTTCGTCGCAACAGCAACTGGAATTTTTTTTGTGGGAGCGCCTGCAACAGTTAATGACTGTATTGATTCTTTATCGATTTTCCCGAGTGCGGCTGCGCCAGCTAAAACAACTTCAGGAGCTTGCGCTGCTTGTTGCACTGCTGATACGGTGTGTGCATCCACCAGACTTAAATAATTTTTTGCCGCGGCCAAGCGCTTATCAACTGGCAAGTTGGTCAGCGTGGGTGATTGCAATAAAATTTTCGTAAGTTGTTGATTAAATCTTTCTACCTGAGCTGGACTATTGGTTTGCGCATAAACAGTGGCTGCTGCACAGCAAGATACCAAGGCAACACTGGCCATTAATTTTTCAATTGCTCTCGATACACGTTTAAGTTGCGTAAACTGGCGCTGTATACGCGCTAGCAAATGCATTTTATTGTTACTAATCGACATGTTTAAATTTTTCTGCATATTCATCTCGGCAAACTCCTTGAGTGTTTTTGAAAAAAACAACGCATCTTTGCACTGATCCACCGCTATATCATCACAGGCATTCTCTCGCTCCACATCAATATGCGTAGATATCCACAACACCATAGGATTAAAGAAAAACAGTGTTTTCAGTAGTGCTTGCAACAAACCAACCACATAATCATTGCGACGAATGTGACCCAATTCATGTAGCAAGATCACTTCTACTTGTGCTTGCGATAAATTAGCTAGCAAGCCAGAAGGAATTAAAATAAGAGGTTTAAAAAACCCTAAGGTGGAAGGCACATCGACCGCATCTGAAATACGAATAATTATCTGGCGAGACAAATCTATCGAGCGCGCAAGACGATTCACGGTAGCCTGCCAGTGTGCATCAATCACTTTATTCTGTGTTCGCTGCAGTTTTACGCAGTGCAAATAATTCATAAAGTTACGCAGAGATACCAATGCACAACCAAGCAGCCATGAATATACAATCCAAAGTAAATATCCATCTGCCAACGCCAACCATTGTTGGATACGACTCTGTGCATTAAATGTATGCGGCAATGCAACACCTAAAAGCTCCAAGGTCTGTTCAATCCGCGCTTGACGGGCGAGATTCCAATAACTGATAAACGTTTCTAGGCTGATTACAAAACACAACACCAGCGCACTACACGCAAATAAATAGCGCGTGTTGCTCGATAGTTTTTTTGAACCGCGTAAAATCACCGCAAGTAATAGTGCTACTAATGCGCACTGCCAAAATGAATGGAGGATTGTCCAACCCAGAGCGTAAGTAAACTCAGCACTAAAAAGACTTTGAAACTTATTCATTTTTGCTTCTCCTGTTCCTCCAAGAACTGTTTAATACTTTGCATTTCTTTTTTAGAAATATCCTTGCTTCCCAACAACTGTAAAACTAATTTCGATTTGGAACCGCCAAAAGCAGAGGCAATAAACTTATCCAATAACGATGTTTGGGTATCGCCCTGCTTAATCAACGGATAATAAATATGACTCTTGCCATCTTTCTTGCGACCCAACAACCCCTTCTCGGTCATGATCTGCATAATCTTCAAGGTAGTGGTATAACCTACCGGTTTCTGTTCACATAATTTGTCGTTAACGGCTTGCACTTTGCTATCACCCTGCGACCACAGGATTTGCAAAATTTCTAATTCAGCAGGAGTTGGGTTAGCCATACAGCCTCTCAGAGATTTAATCTACGAATCTATTCGTAACTAAATATATACGAACGATTTCGTAGTTGCAAATACCCATAAGGATTTTTTTTAAACAGAGGGTGAGTTATGCGCTTTTTTGGGATAAATAAGGGGGATAATAAATAGGTCACCTTTGCACACATAAAGTTGCTTACAAGCCTAATTCGTCAAATTTGAAGCCTACCCGCAGAGCTCTGCAAAAACTCGATACCGCTAGCCAGTCAGAATCCGGAGAGGCATCTTTATCCCGTCATATTTACCTGTTTAGCTGGCGCACTTGGCAGCAAATAGGCGATTTACCGGCTTGGCCGATAAAAAAATGGCTCCCAGAGTCTCAGGGGCTGAATTTTTTCCCCACAATTCGTCTAATTCTGCGAGAATTCGCATCCAGCTTTTCGGCGCGCAAGCGGTGGCCTCAACCTTGCCCAAGCGTCTTTATTCGCAAGTGCTTATCGGCACTTGCTCTATTTGGAGGTTTCCATGAAGTTTCGCTTTCCCATTGTCATCATCGACGAAGATTTCCGCTCCGAAAACACCTCTGGCCTTGGCATTCGCGCGCTTGCTGATGCTATGGAAAAAGAGGGTATGGAGGTGTTGGGTGTAACCAGCTACGGCGATTTGTCGCAGTTTGCGCAGCAGCAATCGCGCGCCTCGGCGTTTATTCTGTCTATCGATGACGAAGAATTTGGTGAAGGTTCATTGGAAGAAACCGACCACGCGCTCAAGTCCCTGCGCGCCTTCGTGGAAGAGATTCGCTACAAAAACGCCGATATCCCAATTTATCTCTATGGTGAAACCCGCACCTCGCGCCATATCCCCAACGATATCCTGCGCGAACTGCACGGCTTCATTCATATGTTTGAAGACACGCCCGAGTTCGTGGCGCGCCATATTATTCGCGAAGCCAAATCTTATTTAGATGGCTTGGCACCACCATTTTTCCGCGCCTTGGTTCACTACGCCAACGACGGTTCTTACTCATGGCACTGCCCCGGTCATTCCGGTGGTGTAGCCTTTTTGAAATCGCCTATCGGCCAAAT
>CAUOQW010000317.1:0-4045 GCA_963506825.1 uncultured Cellvibrio sp. | reverse complement strand
GGCGCCAGCCGCCGCTTGCGCCGCGCTGTTGGTTTTCGTCCAAGTCGCCTTCAAAACCTTCGTGCACGTTAAACACATATTTAAAGCCCGCCGCCGTTGCCGCTTCAGCGGCAGCGGCAGAGCGTTTTCCGCTACGGCATAGCAAGAGAATCACAGCATCTTTCGGGAGCTTGTTTTCCAGCTCACGTAAAAAGCGTGGGTTTTTAATCAGCGCTGGGCCGGTTTGCCAAGCAACATGAAAAGTATTGGGAACATGGCCTACAAATTTACGCTCTTCGGCGGCGCGAACATCCACCAAATGGGCTTGACCATTTACAAACAGTTTCCATGCCTCATCGGGCAATACACGGCCTGCGTACTTAAGGTCTTCTGCTATAGCCTGCTGATTCGCCAGCGCTAAAGATTCTGCTAATTTCGCTGTTGTTTTTGGCTCATTCTCAGCAGCGGATGTATTTAATTGCACCACAGTCATAGGGGCTCCTCATCAATGTGTTCAAAAATCAACAGCATGATTGTTTAGTAAAACAAAAAAGGTGAATTCGGAGCGAAATATAATGATGGCTATAGACAATTGGAAAGAATATATCTCTATATCCTTATAATCATGTGCATGAAAATCATGCTTGGATGTAAATTTGTGCGTGTTACACCTTTATTCTGTGTGGCCTTAAGCCTCAATAAGAAAAATAACTAGACGTTTTTTCACTCTGTTATAAGCTGAGAAGTATTAATTCTTTTCTAAAGAAAATTCTGGTCTTTATTATGCATCGCATTATGTAACTGCATGGACAGAAACCTTTGGATTGGAATTTTAGAATTATGCCACTCACCGAATTAATGAATTATTTTAATGATCAACTGCAAACGCAAGCGCGCACAAAATCATTACCTAAAACTGGTTTTTACAAGGCCGACAACAGCTATTGGGCGCGCTTTGGCAGCCTGATTTTGGGCAGTGAGTTTCATACCATTCACGCATTGCGTGAAGATAAAGTCATTGGCTATGAAGCAGAATTAATTGTGCGTGCCTCCACCGGGAATTTATTAAATATCAACAGTATTTTTAATTCGCTAGATAACAATGACCAAATCGTGCATTTGGATCGACTGGTACGCACCCTGCATTCGCTGAATTATTTGCAGCAATTCGACGGTCAAGATTATTTACTATCGCTACAAGTACAGCCGCGCCATATTGTGAGCGTGAATGACGATCACGGTAAGGTGTTTGAAATTATCTTAAGTGATTGCGGATTAAAACCGGATAGAGTGCTCTTGCATACGCGATTATTAGATCATGCCACCTTAAAACATTTTAATAAGGCACTGAGCAGCTATAAAAATCGCGGTTATAAAATTGGTGTTCGCCTTACCGAAGCCAGAAGTCTTTCACTCTTGGCTAACTTGGGTGTGGAGCCAGATGTACTTTTTATTCACTACCCAGAATTAGAGTATGTGTTAAAGCCGCCGATTGCCAATGCAACGCAAGCGTTTATTGCACCTATAGAGCTTTATAATGCAAAACGTATTGTGGTTACGGCAGATACCGCCGTGCTTAATAGAGTTGGTAATGAAGTGGATGGTTATTTAATAGCCCCAGAAGAGTTGCCAGATACCTTAGATATTCTTAAACAAGTTAATGCACCTTAAATATTAAAACCCGTGTAACTCAATTTAGGAAAAAGTAGAAATATCATGTGCCAGTTGTTGGGAATGAGCTGTAAAGAACCGGCCAATATTAATTTTAGCTTTGCGGGCTTTCGTGCGCGCGGCGGTTTAACCGATGAACATAAAGACGGTTGGGGCATTGCGTTTTATCGCAACAATCGTTTTGATGTGTATTTGGATCACGAGCCAGCGGCTAAGTCTGCTTTAGCGGCTGAAATTAATAGTGCGGATATCAAATCCAAAACTATTATTGCGCACATTCGCAAAGCGACTGTGGGCGAGGTAAAGCTCACCAACTGCCACCCCTTTCAGCGCGAGCTTTGGGGTAAAACCTGGTTGTTCTGCCACAACGGTCATTTAAAAAACTTTTCGCCAGCGCTCAGTGGGCGCTTTACTGCACAGGGCGATACGGATAGCGAATTAGCCTTTTGCTATTTGTTGCAACGCCTTGAGCAAGAGTTTCCTGTGTGCGAGCCGAGCAGTGCCGATTTATTTCATGCGCTGGATGTATTCGCGCGCGCGATTGAAGGCTTTGGTATTTTTAATATTATTTTGTCCAATGGCGATGTGCTCTACACCTATTGCTCAACCTCATTGGCTTTTGTGGAGCGAAAATTTCCGTTCACGACTGCAACTTTGGTGGATAACAATTTATCGCTAGATTTAAGCAAACATAACACCCAGCACGACAAAATGATTGTGATTGCTACTAAACCACTGACTACCAATGAACATTGGCGAATTTACCAACATGGTGAATCCAGAATGTTTAGGGAAGGGGATGTGTTGCATGTGCGGGGTTTGGGTTAGTTTTGAAAGGCTAGTTTTGGAATGTTAGTCGCAAGGATGTTGAGGGGATGTTAAAAGCGCGCAATCTCGGTTGGGTTGCGCGCTTTTTTATTGGCGTGAGCGGGAATACTTATGCAATCGCTTTACTTGAATGGCAAATTCCCAACAATCTTTCAAACTGAAAAGCAGGCATAGGTTTGCCAAATAAATAACCTTGGCCTTCATTGCACATTTCTTTGCGCAATAAATTTTTTACCGTATCTGTTTCAATGCCTTCAGCAATGGTTTCTAAATCAAAACTGCGTGCCATGGTAAGAATGGCGTGAATGACAGAAGCATCGCGTTTAGAGGTTTGAATACCGCGCACAAACGATTGATCAATTTTAATGCGCGTAAGTGGATAAGTTTTTAATAGGCTAAGCGATGCGTAGCCCGTACCAAAGTCATCGAATGCGATTCCTATACCGTGTTTATGTAAACGCTGCAGGGTTTCCAGCACAATATCATCATTATCCAACACAATATTTTCGGTTACCTCCAGCTCAAGTGCTTCTGGCGGTAAACCGTGGCGCGCTAAAATTTCAAATATTTCTGCGGCTAAATCGCCTACGCGAAATTGCGCACCGCATAAATTTACGCCTACACGAAAATTGCTGGCACCAAGGCGGCGCCAGTAGGCCGCTTGCGCGCAGGCTTCATTAAGTGCCCAAGAGCCAACAGTTGCTGCAAGCGGGCCGCCCTCAAGCGCTTGTAAAAATGCTGCGGGCGCGAGTAAACCTCGCTCAGGGTGGTGCCAGCGAATTAAGGCTTCGGCACCAATAATTTCGCCGCTCAGCAAATTAACTTGGGGTTGATAAAACAGCAGAAATTCACCCTCGTTAACGGCGCGGTGAAGCTCAAGTCCGTAGCGCCTGCGCGCGATTGCCTCCTTACGCAAATTGGGCGTGAACAAAAATATGCGGCCGCGCCCAATACTTTTGGCTCTGAATAAGGCTAGATCAGCATGACGTACCAGCTCTAATGCCTCCTGCGCTTGTGCGGGTGCAAGTGCGACACCGCAGCTTGCAGCCACGCGCACTTCGTGACCGTCAATATTAATTGGTAGGGCAATATTCGCGATCATTGCATCGGCTTTTTGCATGGCTGCTTCGGCGACGGTGATATTAGCCAACATCACCGCGAATTCATCCCCGCCAATCCGCGCGACCACATCATTAGGCTCGGCGAGTTGCGTTAAACGTTGGGCAACTTCTTGCAGGATTGCATCGCCTATCGTGTGCCCCAAGGTATCATTAACATCTTTAAAACCATCGAGGTCAATCATTAGTACTGCGGCGGGGCTAGGGCTAATCAGCGTCTCTTCTACACAGCGGTAAAATCTGCCGCGGTTGGTGAGGCCGGTCAGCGCATCAATATTGGCCTGCTGACGCAACTCTTCTTCTTCGCGTTGCTGTGTACTTAAGTCTTTCAGTACCGCTTCAAATTTCATCTGGTTTGCTTCGCGCCAGCCGAATAAGGCAAATCCAACGCGAAATTCAGAGGCATCTTTACGCAGGCTATTCATCTCTATAGGAATATCAATATGGTC
>CAUOQW010000316.1:0-4051 GCA_963506825.1 uncultured Cellvibrio sp. | reverse complement strand
GTGATTTTCAACATGCACTTGAGGCCCACACCAAATCAAGAATGGATGGGTTACTTGGCTCAAAGGGACGCTCACTTACTTACCAAGCGATGCTGTCTCTAGATGATTCATTTTGGAAACTTTTCGACACCAACAGAATTTTTGTTATCTTCGATGAAATTCATCATTGTGCTGCTGACACTTTTGGCAACGCAAATGCTTGGGGACAAAAAATAGTTCAAAAGATACAAGGTAAAGCTACCTATACATTGGCTTTAACAGGTACGCCTTGGCGATCAGACCAGGTGCCCATCGCACTTTCACAGTACTGCCATGATCAAAAAATCCAGTGTGATTATATTTATGGTTTAACGCAGGCAGTTACAGACAACGTATGCCGCAGGCCACAGATTACATTGATTGATAATGATTGCATCTCTGTAACGCAAGATGGAAAGATCACTTGTTTTTCTTCTTTCGGAAAACTACTTACCGAATCAAAATGTTCATACCAGCAACTGATAGAAAATGAAAATGTTATTCGTTATTTTATTGATAAGTCGTCAAAAAAACTGACGCAAATAAGAAAGCATCACCCTGATGCTGGCGGGCTAATCGTTGCTGCATCGGTGGAGCATGCAAAGTTAATTGCTAAAATTTTATATGACTGCCTTGGTGAAATTGCTCGGGTAGCCACCTATCGTGAGCATGAACCTCAAAATATTATCAATGAATTTAAATTAAGTACCGAGAAATGGATCATATCGGTCGGCATGATTAGCGAAGGTACAAATATTCCGCGCTTACGTGTCTGTTGCCATCTCACCAGAGTTAAAACAGAGTTAAATTTTAGACAAGTACTAGGCAGAATATTACGCAGCAGAAATGAGATTAACGGCGAAGGCTTTTTGTTTATGCCGGCCGAGCCAAACTTAATTGAGTATGCAAATCGTGTAGCGCAAGAAATACCTGAAGGCATACAGATAAAGGTTGTAACCATTAACAATCAACAAAAGGATATCAATATTTCGATAGCCTCCGATCAAATAACGTCATCGGCGCCAATCGCTTCTGAAAGAATAATTTTGCGTGTTGGTCACAAAAGTAATTGTGAGGCTGCCAAAGTGACTAGCCATCCCAAAAGCGAAGGCTCTATCCTAGCCAAATCCTACGAATCATCCATAAATATTTTTGGGAAATTTAAACAAGAAATTATGTCGTTGCCACGATTTGCATCTTAGAAGATATGACTAAATGATCTCGCGCAAACTGCTAATTTCATGGGGCATAGTGCTGCCTTTCCGCGTAAGGTGAAGCGCAGGGATACCCATTTTAAGCGGCCCTTCATAATCTGCGATGAAGGTGTCGCCAATGAAGAGAGTTTCTGCAGCATCAACGCCAGCAGCTTTTAAAATCCAAGCATATATCTCAGGCTCTGGTTTTATGGTGCCAAGCTCATAGCTTAAACCTTTCAATACTGGAATCTCTTGCGGCAATAACTCAACAGCTTTTCCATAAGGTTTTGCCAAGTTTGAACATATGGCGATGGCTACACCCTGTGAATTAACTTGCTCAAATACTGGGTAAACATCATCATATAACGCGAGTGAGTTAAGCTCTTCTACAATCTCCCTATCGATTTGATCGAGCAATATCTGGGGTGCATTTATGCCCATTGATGTAGCTAATTCTGTAACGTTTAAATTAGTAGTCATCAAATAGCGCGCATCATCTGCTTGCACTGCGCGCCCATTTTCACGAGCCCATTTAAGCAGCTTGCGATAGGGGTGGTGCATTGTCCCAAACTTAACAAGCGTCCCAAAGAGATCAAATATAACGAGCTTGGGCACCGTATTAACTCTCACCATAAGTCCCACTTAATTTTTTAAAGCTAAACATGTTTGAATGCAGATAATTAATACTGCAAATCCGCATAAGCCAATGGCAATCTATTCAGCAAATTCCGGTGCTCCCGCCACCGGGGTAGAAATTTATCTATGTATCTGGGAATAGGTCATTGCGGTGAGATTCTAGCAGGCTATGGCATCTCTCTCGATTAAGTCTTTCCAAAAGGCGACTCAAACCATGACCCCAACCATTCGAAAACGAAATAACGTTTCTATCTGAAAGCCCGTATGGCTGACCGCCCAAACTTGAGTCATCAATCATTAAAGGGATAATAAAATTAGGAAGACTATGCTTAGAGTCAGCTAGCAGGGCAAGTTCAAACGGACTTTAAAAACCCTAATCACTTTTTTGCTGTTTACGCCATACCCAAGGTGCCACAGCCTGACCATCACTTAAAGACCACAATCCAACCTTACGAGCTTGTGCATTTTTCTGGAGAGCAAAATATTTTTGATCACGAACATATTTCTCATAAGCCCATGCATTGCCGTGTTCTACCATATGCTTGTTAATGTTTACTTGCTTTAAAAATACTGTGCCCAAAGTCCTGTCGTATCTATCTACGCCGACAGATTCAACGGTAACGATCAAGGAGAAAATGAGGTCGGAAAGGGCTTGCTTCGAGTTTTGTCCCCAAGGCTGCTTTTTTTCAGGTGCATCTATCTCCGCCAGACGAATTTTGATGTTCTGGTTCTGCTCGGTGCGGATTGTGATGGTGTCGCCATCGCTGATTCCAACTACTTTCCCGGTTAATTGATCAGAATATGCAGCTGGAGCAAGGAGGATAAGTAATGCGATTGCAGTGATTCGAAGAGCATTCATTACGTCCATGATTCCTTTGATACTTGGTGGCGCTAAAGATGGGTCAAGTCGTTTATTAGGTCAATCACACGATATTACGCAAGTTTTAGAATGGAGTCACTTTTTTGAACTGGACTCAGTGGTTATCTGTGTATTTTCAACTTGAACATTTTGTATGTGCGCATCTACGCATTTGTATATAGCAAATATCGCACAAGAAAATCAGCCAAAAGCTACTAGCGACAACGCGTGTAGACATTTAATAATAACGGCTCATTCATTTACAAAAGGAGTTTGTATGCTATTTCTAACGCGCAAGGAAGGGCAGATTTTAAACGTCTACACCACGGATGGAGTCATTAAGATTCAAGTCAAATCATTTCGGAATGGTCAAGTTAGAATTGGTTTTGATGCACCAATCACTGTGCAAATTATGCGAGATGAGATTGATGATGGTCTTGCTGCTTTTCCAGCAGCTAAGAATGGAGCTTCCCCTAATTCACAGCTACAAAAATTGCACGGGCCCCTTGTATCGCGCAATATTCACAGCTGTATCAATTTTCTTAACCGACAGTTCAACACAAGCCCCACTAAATGCACTCAGTAAGTCTACGGCACTTGCATGAGGGTTCAGCCATTCCTTTGCCTGTGCCATAGTCAGCGCGAGCGGCATGCGGTTATGGATCTTGCTGAAGCTCTCATTGGCGGGCTGGGTGATGATGGCGCAGCTGTAAAGTTCGCTCTGCCACAAATCCCAGATAGCCGCTAAGGCTAGCGGCTCTTCAGCACCTTCAATAAAAAATGGCTGCTTTTGCTTTCCCTCTGTCTGCCACTCTATAAATGCCGAAGCAGGCACTATGCCGCGATGATGCTTTATCCTACGGATGATACCCGTGTCATCATCCAATACGCTCGCCATGCAGTGAGTAAGCTCTATCGTGAGGGGTATGCGTTTTTGAAGTCTGGCGTAGGCTTAATCGATATCTCTGACAAACAGTTTTTCCAAACTGATTTGTTCTGCGAACGACAAAGCGCGCAGACCGACTTGTTGATGCAAACCTTAGATAAGGTAAATCACCGGTTTGGTAAGGGGACTCTTTATACGGCAGCGGAGGGAATTCAGAAGAAATGGGCGATGCAGCAGAATTTTAGGTCTAGCAGTTACACAACTTCTTGGTCAGAACTTCCCCGTATCAATTGCAATTAATTAGAAATTGCAACGTTCGGTAGAGTCGAAGACTGGCGCGTCGAGTTTAGGTAGTGGCTTCCTACTCCTGCTCTTTCGATTTAATGCAGGTGACACTCCTTCTACCTTGCTCACGTTTCCAGCCCCCGCTCATCGAACCGGACGTGCAGATTTCCC
>CAUOQW010000315.1:0-4055 GCA_963506825.1 uncultured Cellvibrio sp. | reverse complement strand
TTTGCAATTTTATGCTCGTCCATCAAACGCCGCATGCGGTTGGTTACTAAGTATTGCTTATTATCACCCAGCGAAATTCCGCAAGCATCTTCCAAAAACTGCCGAAACTGATCGAATTCAGCTTGATCTACATTGTCCCGCGATGCCAACTTGGCAAACACATCGTTATTTATATTGGCGTCTTTATTTATCATAGGTGCTCTTTATAACAGCTGCTCTTTATCACGACTGCTCTTGACAGTACTACCTTGCGTTAATGAGCCTAGCTCTATTGACCTGACCAACAGCATCATTACTCTGTTGGTGGCGGCAGGATACTTTCACCCGTAATGGCAAGCACTCGGTCATTAACTCGACGCGCCAGTTCATCAGGGTGGAATTTTGCCAAGAAGTCATCTGCACCGACTTTGCGAACCATAGCTTCATTAAACACACCACTCAGTGATGTGTGTAAAACGATATGTAATTTTTTCAAACTAGGGTTATTGCGAACTTCTGCCGTGAAGGTATAACCATCCATTTCCGGCATTTCGATATCGCAGATAATCATGACCAATTCTGCGTAAGGGTCTTTGCCTTCTTTCAATATGTCGTTTAGATAAGCAAGGGCCTCTGCACCATCTTTTTTGATGGTTGTGCGAATCCCCATGCCCTCTACCACTCGCTGAATTTGCTTACGGGCAATAGTAGAGTCATCCACAATTAACACATGTTTTTGTACAACTTTGTCAGCGATGCCATCTTCAATCACACCCGCGCTAACATCCTCTTTAACAGGGGACACTTCCGCGAGGATTTTTTCTACGTCGATAATCTCAACCAATTGGCCATCCACTTGGGTCACCGCAGTAAGATAATGTTCTTTACCTGCACCCTTTGGTGGTGGATGAATATCACCCCAATTCATGTTGACGATGCGCTCCACTGAGCGAACTAAAAAGCCCTGCGCGGTGCGGTTGTATTCAGTGATTATGACAAAACAATTATCAATATCTGGCAGTTCACGGCGACCTATGGCGAGGTTCATATCCATAATGGGAATAGTGCCACCGCGAATATGAGCAACCCCACGTACCACCGAGTTACGGCCAGGAATTGCATTTAAAGGAGGACACTGAAGTACTTCTTTAACTTTAAACACGTTAATGCCATATAGCTGTTGGCTACCCAGCCGAAATAACAATAGCTCCAGACGATTTTGTCCAACCAGTTGTGTGCGTTGGTTGACGCTATCCATTACACCGGCCATGCCACCACCTCTTTCGTAATCAAACGGATATTCACAGTTCTCAAGCTAATGTTGTAAGTAACAGCAACTTGTTAGATTTTTTATTTGCCAATGGAAACGGCATAGTCTTTGCTTTTATCATCTTAGAAAGCTTTTACGGCTGAAAGCCGTCACTCTTTAGGCTGATTGCAGATGAAACTTTGTATTTTTGTTCAAAAGCAGTAATCCGCCTTATGAGGATAGGACAAATTATGAATTTTCGTAGTTTTTATAGAACTTTCTTTTTCAAAAAAACTGCCAAGCCGCAAAAGCAAGTCTTCAGCAGACTAGGCTTGGCAAGCGCAGTAGCATTTTGTGTGTGCCAAAGCGCCAATGCGCAGGCGCCTATTGAAAGTATTGAAGGCATTAGATCAAAAGTCGCCCAGTTTTTGACGGATGAATACAGCCATACCAATGCTGAAAAAGTTGAGGTGAGAGTCGGCAATCTCGATAGCCGTTTGCGTTTAAATAAATGTAGTCAAGACCTTGCGTTAAACCTGAAAGATAGCAGTAAAACTGGCGGTAATATCAACGTACAAGTTAGCTGTAGCGCTAGCATAAGTTGGACAATTTTAGTCCCTGCGAAGGCGAAGGTTTACCGCTCGGTGGCAGTGGCTGGCCGCAATTTACAGCGCGGCGACTTGGTTAGTGCCGCGGATTTAAGCAGCGAAATACGAGATGTGGGCGATTTACGCATGGGCTTTGCGCTTATGCCTGAGGCGATTATTGGTAAAGAGATTAAGTTTGCAGTGAATAAGGGCGAGCCTTTTCGCAATTCTGCGTTAGATGCACCACTGGTTATTAAGCGTGGTGATATTGTAAGTATGGAATCCAGCGCTGGCGAGATTAGCGTAAAAACCAGTGCCACCGCCGTAAGTGATGGCCGTATTGGTCAGCAAATACGCGTTAAAAACAACCAATCGGCACGTATTATCAATGCCAAAGTGGTTGGCACTGGCAAAGTCCAAAGTGTTTTATAGGTAAACGCATAGCATTTTGTAACACTGGAATTAAGCTAGGTATGCACTTAAAATTTATGCACTAGGCTTAAAGATCAAAAAAGTCAAAAAACTTGCTAAAGTTCCAAGGCAAATGGCCGACAACCCTCATAGGGAAGCTCTGATTAGTAGAAATCTATTATCAACAGCCTCTTTGAACTCATAGCAATCGTTGGGGAACGACATCATGGTTATAGATACAAACAACATCAACTCGTCTGGCGGTGCCAGTCGTAGCCGAAGCTCGGCGCCAGTAGCGGCTCCTAGCACCAAAACACCATCTGCACCTGCCCCAAAAGCAGAGCCAAGCAGCAAAGACAATGTGGTGCTCAGCTCAGAAGCGCAAAATCTGGTGCGCCTGCAAAGCAAAATCAACAGCTTGCCTGATGTAAATATGGATCGCGTTGCGGCCATTAAGCAGGCCATTGCTGAAGGTCGCTTTGAAATTAATCCAGAGCGCATTGCTGAAAACATGCTCAATCAAGATGAGCTTTTAGGTTAGATCTGTTTAACCTAAAACCATTTATATAGATCTCGACCCTTATTGGCCGCTACCCCAACAGTGGCCAAACTCTCAATAGTGAGGTTGCTATGTCTCTCAATGCCCAACTTTTACGCGATATGCTGACGCAAGACACCAATGCCGTTAAGCAACTCAAAGACCTGCTCTTAAAAGAACGTGAACTCCTTGAACAGCGCAAACTCGAAGGCATGCAAGAAATTGTTGGCCTGAAAGATCATTTGCTGGGTAATCTCTCCTTTACTGCCAAGCAGCGCGAACAAGTTTTACGCAATGCTGGGTTACCAACTGATTTAGCGGGCTGGAATACTTTCTTAAGCCGCGATGCCTTAACTCTTGCCCTAATTCCGGAATGGCAAACACTGACCAATGAATTCATTGAGTGCCAAACCGCGAATGAAATTAATGGCAAAATGATTAACCGTTCCAAGCAAACTCTATCGCACCTATTAAATTTACTCCGTGGCCAAGTTGCAGCGCCATCGCTCTACACTCAAAAAGGCTCAACCACCAATCACAGTGGCTCACACACGGTTGTAAAAGCATAAATTTCTCCAGTACTTTGCTTGCTGCAAGCAAAGTACTTGGTCCATAGCTTCGCACAAATCCTACTGTCAAACCCCTTTGCTTCTCTCCTGAAAATTCATACAATGCGCCCGCGCTTGCATGGCTGCGCATATTAGTCCTCATAGCTTAAATGGATAGAGCACCTGCCTCCTAAGCGGGCGATCCAGGTTCAATTCCTGGTGGGGACGCCACTTGAGTTCAACAACTTTAAACTCAAATGATTAAACTCAAATTGTTTAAAGGCGTGTCGGTTTATGAATCTCATCTTGTTTTCAGAAGCCGATTTAATTGGCGATAATTTAATTGCCATTCGCGATACACGACGTCTTGCGCACATCACCCATATCCACCAAATCAAATTGGGCGACATCTTAAAAGTTGGGCTTATTAATGGGAAAATAGGCACTGGCGAAGTAGTTTTGTTTAACCCAACTGAAATTCATTTACGCATTAACCTAACGCAAGCGTCACCAAAACCTCTGCCAGTCACGCTGGTGTTGGCATTGCCCCGCCCCAAAATGCTAAAGCGAACCCTGCAAACTCTGGCAACACTTGGCGTTAAGAAAATTTATTTAATTAATTCTTATCGCGTTGAGAAAAGTTATTGGCAAACACCACTATTGGAAGAAGAAGCAATTAGAGAACACTTGTTACTGGGTTTGGAGCAAGGTTGCGATACGCATATGCCTGAAGTGCATTTAAT
>CAUOQW010000314.1:0-4063 GCA_963506825.1 uncultured Cellvibrio sp. | reverse complement strand
TTGGTTAACCAAAGTAGCATCGGGGGTTTTATAAATAGTTGCGCCAGAAATAATTTCTGATGGATACAAATCGTATTCAACACCACGGTTATCACCAATCCCGAGAATTTCACGGCCATTCATGGTAGTCGCAACGTAGTTCTCGTTAAAACCGCGCACCGACAAACCGCTGGTGCGGCCATCGCGACGCTCACCGGCCAAGCCTGGCAAGCGCGCTAAAGATTCTGCGATACTACTATCGGGTAATTTACCAATATCTTCTGCTGCAATAGCTTCAACAATAGAAGAACTCGCTTTTTTAACTTCTTGTGCTTTTTCTATACTGGCTTTAAAGCCGGTCACCACAATCTCTTCGGCATCTTGGGTTGCCTGTTGGGCATAGACCGCATGTGAGCCCGCTACTAAGGTCATTGTTGAAACCAAAGCTAGCATTTTATTGAACTGTAACTTTTTCATGATTGACTGTCTCCGCAGGAGATTGCTCTATTATTTTTTCTCACAAATTTTGCCTTCACAAAACTTGCAGCTCGTAAAACAGAATGGTTCTGCCCTCGGTGGTGATAGTAGGCCTTGCACCTAAACCCAGACAATAGCGTGCATACGTATTCAAAAAAACGCATACGTATGCAAAAAATATTTTTTATTCAAAAAAACCATAAGGTTTTTAAAAAATAATAAAAAAAAGAGGCGCCTTTGCGGGCGCCTCTAAAGCGATAACGAGAAACAACACATACAAGGGGTACAGCTAAAAAATTAAACAACAGCGGAAAATGCACTCGCATAAGCAGACAACACTAGCTGCTGGTTATTAAGGACTGCGAGTGGCAGATTATTTTTTTGCAACGCGGAAACCTGCATAGTCTCTGGCAAGTTCACGGTGATTGCATCTACGCCTAAATTAAAAGCGGCTAAAATAGTGTGACCTTGATAGCGGCGCACAAACAGCAAAACATTTACTGGCGCATCTAAAAATTCTATATCGCCATGCAATAAGGCCGGTTGAGTTTTACGCCATGCTAAAAATTCGCGGTAAGCATTGAGCACGGAATTTTTATCGGCATCCTGTTTATCCACTGCTTTAGGCAAGTGCTCCGCAGCAATTGGCAACCAAGTTTCGGCCTGTGAAAAACCGCCATTATTTGCAGCAGAATTCCACGGCATAGGTGTGCGACAACCATCGCGGCCTTTAAAACGCGGCCAAAAGGTAATGCCATAAGGGTCTTGCAATTGATGCTGTTCAATTTCTGCTTCGGTTAAGCCTAACTCTTCACCTTGGTAAGAACATACACTACCGCGCAGCGAAAATAATAATTCGTTAAGCATTTTTGCTTTAGCTGGCGATTGATCTTTACCATTCCAAAGCGACATAACACGCGTTAAATCGTTGTTGCCAAATGCCCAACATGGCCAGCCGTCAGTAAGATTTTGCTCGAGCGTTTCTACGGTTTCACGAATATAACTGGCCGACAAATTATCTACCAGCAATTCAAAACTGTAGGTCATGTGCAAGCGCGAATCGCCAGCGGTATATTCCGCCATTGTTTTTAGCGAATCTTCCGAGGCAATTTCACCGAGCGTAACCGTGCCGGGATAGCGATTCATTAAACTGCGCAGGGATTCTAAAAATCCGATATTCTCAGGCTGGCACGTATCGTGAACATGGCGCTGAAATGCGTAGGGATTATCTTCTCTAAAACCGCGCCCCTTTCTTTCTTCAACAGGCTTGGCAGGATTTGAACGCAATTGCTGATCATGAAAGCAAAAAATAATAGCGTCTAAACGCAAACCATCTACACCGCGCTTCAACCAAAACTCTACTTCTTGCAAAATTTGTTCGCGCAGTGCGGGGCAGTGATAATTTAAATCGGGCTGGGTTTTTAAAAAGTTGTGCAAATAATATTGGCAGCGGCGCGAATCCCACTCCCATGCGGAACCGCCAAAAATAGATAACCAATTATTGGGCGGCGTGCCATCGGCTTGTGCGTCAGCCCATACATACCAATCCGCTTTAGGGTTGTCTTTTGATTCGCGACTCTCTTCAAACCACGCATGTTGGTCTGAGGTGTGATTCAAAACCTGGTCGATAATAATTTTAATATTGCGCGCATGTGCCTGCACAATTAACTCGTCAAAATCAGCAAGGGTGCCAAAGATCGGATCAATTGCGCGATAGTCCGCAATATCGTAACCAAAATCTTTCATGGGCGATTTAAAAAATGGCGAAATCCAAATTGCATCCACACCGAGGCTGGCAATGTAATCTAATTTACTGATGATGCCGGGGATGTCGCCAATGCCATCATTATTACTATCCATTAAGCTGCGTGGATAGACTTGATAAATGATTGCACCGCGCCACCAAGGAATCTGTTGCATTTTTACGCCCTCAAAGCCCAAGACCAGATTAAGGTTGCTAACTGCTAGGCTGTGATTGAAATTTGTTATAGATGGACCACACGCTGCTTAGTAAAAACAAATTGATTATTTTTTGCAGTGATTTAACAGGTGTGCGTATGGTTCACAACATACGCGAGCCTTAAAACCAAACCAAGTGGCTACATACGTATGCAGAATATGCGATGAAGAAAACGTCATAGAATACGTATTCATAAACAACCTTGGCGCAAACGGCACATACAAAAATATTAAGCTAGGCTTTACTGCATACGTATGCAGACCGGCAGGCATGTGAATACGTATGTAGCTAATTGTTTCGTAGCACAACAACTTCTAACCTGTCACCTGCTTCTCCCAAGGTAACTATTACGCCACTCGACAAGCCATAACGGTATAAAAATTCCTATAATTTCTTAAAATGAAAAATGGTGTTCACATGAAAAAAAGTTTGAGCTGCATCCTTATATCTTCGGTAATTGCGTTCAGTGCCTGCAATAACAAATCTTCAATACCTGCTGCAGCAAGTCCAAGTATTGCACCCGGTGCGCCCGGCAGCGCTGCCCACTGGTCTTATTCAGGTAAAACCGGAATAGGTACCTCCTACGAGCAATACACTCAGGGGCAATATCAAGATACAGGCAGCACGGGCAGAATTTCCAAAGTATGGTTTTCGCTCGCGCAAGGCATATTGACCGAAACCATGTTCGGCTTAATTCATGAAGCACAAATTCAAGAAGCGCAATTTTACGTAAAGGGCGATAACTTTTTACATCAGGAAAAAACTGACACAATTTCGCAGATTGATTATTTGCACAAAGATTCCCACGGTCGCCCGCTATCACTCGCGTATAAAATTGTGAATCGCGATAAAGCGGGACGCTACGAAATTGAAAAGCACATCTTTACTGATCCCGACACCAACAGCTTGATGATGAAGGTGACCTTTCGTGCACAGGCAGACAACCTAACGCCCTATCTTTATATCAACCCTCACATAGCTAACACTGGCCCCGGCGATAAAGCTTGGCAGGAAGGCAATACCTGGTTCGCTGCCGATGGCAAAACCCATTTAGCGGTTAGCACCAACGCAACTATCGCAAACAGCACTGTGGGCTTTGAGGGTGTTTCTGACGGCCTAAAAGAATTGACGGCTAACGGCAAGCTCATCAATCAATACGCAAGTACTGGCGAAACCACCGGCAATATCGCCATGACTTTGCAATTGCCTACCTTGAAAAAAGGTGAAACGGGCGAATGGCAATTTGTATTGGGCTTTGGCAATTCAAAACAAGAAAGTTTGGCAGCGAGTACGCAAACACTTAATGCGGGCGCACAAAAAGTTTTGGCAAATTTTAATGGCAGCGGCAATGCTATTGGCTGGGAAGATTACTTGGCATCACTGCCTGCACTGCAAACACTTTCCAAAGAAACCACAGACAGTGGAAAATTACTCTACGCGAGCGCCTTGGTATTAAAAGCACAGGAAGATAAAACCTATGCCGGCGGTGTGATTGCATCTTTATCTAATCCATGGGGCGATAGCGCCTCTGCCGATAAAGCTCAAACGGGTTATAAAGCCGTTTGGCCGCGCGATTTCTATCAAGTCACTATGGCGATGTTAGCGTTGGGCGATAAGGTTACGCCCAAAGTCGCCTTTGAATATTTA
>CAUOQW010000313.1:0-4071 GCA_963506825.1 uncultured Cellvibrio sp. | reverse complement strand
CAAGATTATTTATTAGCACAAAACCAACCGACACGTTTGGAGCTCGTTCGCCGTTGTTTTTATTTTAAATCGGGAAAATATTTATCGCGCACTAGCCGCAATACCACTAAAGCTTGGCAGCGTGTTTTATTAGAAAAAATGATCGGCAATTGGAGATGGGATCATCGCCAACTCACCATGCTGGATAATCGCGCCTATTGGAAATCCCCGCACGTATTGGCAGAGCGAAACTTGCTGGCCAATGAATTGAGCCAAGGTTATCGTCTGTTAGTGGATATGAATAAAAATAACCCCGGTGAAACGGCTATTAGCGGCAACGAGTTATTAATTTTAGGCAGAAAGCTACACGCTGCGTTTGAACGCAAAGCCGGAAAAATTGATTGGATTAATCCGAATATCTCTCAAGATTTAAGCGAGCCTGCATTGTGCTTTGTGCAAACCCAAGATGCTGGCACTAGTCTCTGGCAGGTCTATCGCGGCAGCCAACAAGATTTAAGTTTACGCAATCAAGCCTCTGAACCTATCAAGCGCTCGCGTAATTTTATGGAATTGTTGCTCTGGTGTTATGGCAACGGAATTTTGGTCGTGGGCACTAAATTAGATATAGCCTCTCTAAATAGCAGCAGTAAAGATTTTTCGATACAGCCATTTTCCCTACAGCCTTCTCAGCGTCAGCAGCTATTAAATGTGATTCAGCAATGGTTGCCCTTGCCGGTTGAGAAAATTGAGCATGAATGTTTTGTGCAAAATACCCAACCCACAAAAATTCTTATGCTGTTTAATGTGGGTATAGAACCGCAAGCTGATTTACACAAAAAAGGTATGCAAATGCTAAGTAGTCAGCGCGATGCTTTTGGCTACAGTGGAATGAAAGAAAATTTAGTAATCAGTGCCGATATAGTGCAAATCAATAGCTGGGGCGAATTGGTGTGTCGCCACTTTGATATAGATGCCCTAGTGAATTGCTTGCTGCATTATTTGCGCGCAATACCGCCTGGTAAAAATACCGGCTTGCCAGAGCTGACTATTCGCTGTTTTAGTTTGGGGCAGGGCGCAACTATTGAGCAGCGCGTGTTAGAGTTGTGGCGAGCGATTATTGCTTGTTTCTATTCTGGTACGCGCGCGCGCAACACTCGTTTTATTTTTGAAATGGCAGATGAATATTTTCTATTGCAGTTTGTGCAACAACACGCGCAAATTCTGCGCTTCCAAAACTATGAAAAATTGCTGGAAAAATTGGCGTTGCCGCAAATGGAATTTAGTCCGCTAGTGGTAGACACCTATGCACTGCGCGATAAACCGCTGCGCTTATTTGCAGAAGTGATAAAAGCTCCGGCGATTTATTTGTTCTATCAGCTCGAAAAAAATCAGGTGCATATCACCCTTGTAGATCACAAAGGTGCATTTTTTAGCAAGACGATCCTAATGTTTAATGTGCAATCACTTTTGCGCCCACTCTGTCGTTTTATTCGCTCCGCACTTGAGCGCCAAGCCTTGGATGCACAGCTTCACTATGACAACTCCACCAAAGTAGATGACCTACAAGCCATAAAAATATTCGAACTAATGGGTGATGTAAAACAAAGAAGTGCCTGTTTAGAAACACGCAGTATCGCGCAAGATTTAACGCATTTACAATTTATTAATGTGTGTGCAGTCGCTGAACCCAATCAGTATGAAGAGTTAAGTTTCACTCTCTATTGCGATGGCAAAGAATTTTCCGCCTTGGAATTTGGCGATGATTTATTTAGCGTAGTTGCAGGCTACATAGTCGCCTGCCGCAAAAACGGCGAAATCTATCCCTGCTACATTACCGATTTAGATTTATCCCTCTGCCGCGAACTCATCGCCCCGCAAACTGGCGTGCAGCTGATTCACTACTTACATATTAAGAATGAAATTGAGCAAAAGTTGAATGATGCGCTCTTGCGTCACTAAAGCTATTCAAAAATTCCTATGTAATAGAAAGATAATTTAATTTCACCTATATTTCACTTTCCATTGGCGACACTATTCGGCTAAATCTCGTTTTGTAGGCGTATCCTTGAAAATACTCATAATTGAAGATAATCAAACTATTTGCCGTCAACTGGGCGAGTTTTTAGCGGGTCATCAATGGCAAATTGATTTCGCACATAACGCCCATTTAGGTGTTCAGCTTGCGCTTGAGCAAATCTACGATGTGATTTTACTTGATCTTAATTTGCCTGATCGAGATGGTCTGCTTGTCTGTGAAGAGATAAAGCGCAGCGCGGAAGTCACTCCACCGATTTTGATGCTTACAGCGCGAGACAGCTTTGAGGATAAAGCTGTTGGCTTTCGAAGTGGTGCAGATGATTATCTCACCAAACCTTTTGATTTACGCGAGTTGGTTTTACGCTGCGAAGCCTTGGCTCGGCGCCACTCTTTACATAAATCAAAAACACTAACTTTGGGCGAATTGACGCTGGATACCAGAACCAAAACCGCTGTGCATAAAGGTGTTCTACTGGATTTAACGAGTATCGGTTTTCGCATTTTAGAATTGCTTGTCAATTGTTATCCTGAACCTGCTTCGCGCGCGTATATCGTGCATCAACTGTGGGGGGATTCACCGCCAGAAAGTGATGCCCTTAAATCGCATATTTACGCGTTGCGAAAATCCCTTGATCAGTCTTTCGATAAGCCAATGATAAAAACCGTGATGAATGTAGGTTACAAACTAGAGCAGCCATGCCATGTGGATTAAAAATATTAAGGATCAAACACTGGTGCTGTTGCTTAGCTTGACGCTTGGCGTAGCTTTAGTTTTTTCGTTGTTAGCTGCTATAGTCGCATTCGTAGTAGAAGATTCGGTGATATCCAATGTTTTGGATGAACAAGCAAGTCATGTAGAAAAACATTATGCTCAGCAAGGTAATTTCCCGCCATTAGCGTTTAATTTTTTGGAAGTTTTCGCCAGCCTTGATGCAATGCCGAAGTGGGCACAAGACAATATTGATCCAAATCGAATAGAGGGTGAGATATTTACACCAGACGCTTCACATTATCATTATCGCAAGCTGACGCTAAGCGAAGGTCAACAGGGATATTTGCTGGCGGAGGTTTCCAGACTCTTGGTAGTGAATCATCAGCCCCGGATTTTGATTATATTTTTATTGGTATTTGTTATTGCGATTGCTGCAGCAGTTTTTTTGGCGGTTAAATTTTCGCAGAAAATAATCGATCCTATTTTGGCATTAACTAATGCTGTGAAGCGCAATGAACATCCGGCAACTAATACGCGATTGCCCGAATTAGACTTTGAGTTGGGTTATCTTTCCCAAGCACTGCAAACAAGTTTTGATAAGCTCAATAAAATGTTGGAGCAAGAAAAAGCGTTTACCACCAATGTGAGCCATGAGTTACGTACACCACTTACGGTGTTAAAAAATAGTTATGTATTGATTGAACAGCGTGGCTTCACAGCAGAAGACTTAGTACAAATTAAAAACTCTACTGAGAAAATAGAACATATTGTTAGTGTTCTATTTGCGTTAGCGCGCAAGGAAACTCTCGTACAGAAACCGTGCAATATTATGATTTTGCTAGAACAAGCTATTTTGCAATGCCAGGCCCCGCAACTTGAACATTTTCAGATTCACTTTGATGTTCCCCCGGATCTTACTCTCTTGGCTAACTCCCATCTTTTACAATTGCTCTTCATTAATTTGTTTCGCAATGCGGCGGAGCATGCCAGTGAGCCAAGTATTTCCATTATCTATACAAATGGGGCGCTTACTTTCGATAACAAAGCTGAATATATTCCTGATGTTAATGTCACTCAGGCTGGAATAAAGAGCGACAAGAGCCAGGGTATAGGGCAAGGTTTGTATCTGGTTTCACGTATAGCAGAACATTTTAACTGGCATGTCACTGTAGACACTTCAGCACAACATTTTCGCGTCATTATAAATATCCTGTAATTCACCTAAATTTTTCCTTCACTCCTTTACTCTTCTACTTTTCAATAAAGGAGAGAGTAATGATTAAAAAACTGTTTATAGGTATTGGCGGAATTTTCTTAGTGCTGGCAGTCATTGTATCGGCTGT
>CAUOQW010000312.1:0-4074 GCA_963506825.1 uncultured Cellvibrio sp. | reverse complement strand
CGCATTAAACAAATGCCCGAGCTTGCCTGCTTTTGTTTCCAAATATTTTGCATTGTGCGGATTGCGGCCAGTTTGATGAGGCATACGTTCAACCACATTTATCCCCATATCCTGCAGCGCTTTTACTTTGCGGGGATTATTGGTGAGCAACTTAAGCGCTTTAATATTCAAATGCTCCAGCATAGGTTTCAGAATGCTGTAATCGCGCATATCTGCACCGAACCCTAATTGCTCGTTAGCTTCAACCGTATCTGCACCGCAATCTTGCAATGAGTAGGCGCGAATTTTGTTAACCAAGCCAATACCACGCCCTTCTTGGCGCAAGTAAAAAATAACACCGCGCCCCACTACACCGACTTTATGCATAGCAGCTTGTAATTGTGGCCCGCAATCGCAACGTAAACTAAAAAGTGCATCGCCGGTTAAACATTCAGAGTGAATACGCGCAAGCAGCGGTTCGCAACCACTAATGTCACCCATGGTGAGCACCACATGCTCTTTTTCGGTTTTGTCATCTTCAAAACCGTGCATCACAAACATACCAAAGGGTGTTGGTAGTTTGCAGGATTCTATAAAGCGAATTGTCACTGAATGACCTCAATAGGGATAAAAATAAACGCAGGCCTGCAATACAATAAGCGCGTAAATTCCGGCCAATACATCATCAATCATAATGCCAAAACCACCGCCAACTTTGCGGTCTAACCAACCAATAGGCCAAGGTTTAATAATATCGAAGAAACGAAACAGCACAAAACCAATGAGCATCCACAGCCAACCCGCAGGCGCTAGAAACATGGTGATCCAGTAGCCGACAAATTCATCCCACACGATTCCGCCGTGATCATGCACGCCCAATTGTTTGGAAGAACGATCACACCAATAAACACCGAGCGCAAAAGTCACGATTAACCAAGTAGCATAAATTGGCCAAGACAAATCTTGAATTAACCAATAAATAGGCACTGCAGCCAAGGTGCCAAAAGTACCCGGCGCTTTAGGTGCTAAACCACTGCCAAAACCAAACGCAAAAAAATGATCTGAATTGGTCAGTAGCTGTTTAAAGCTTGGCGTATTTATATTCTTGGATGTCGTCATAACGAGCGCCTAAAGGCCTACAGTAGTATCGAATAAAGTATTAATTAAAAATGCTGATAACCCTGCACAGCCAATTCAAAAGGCTCACCTTCTAATTCACAATGCACACCGATGCCCGCCACAATTTCACCCACTACACTGGCGTGAATTTTTCCTTCGGCAATTAACATAGCAAGTTCGGGCATTTTTTCAGGCGACACTGTAAAACATAATTCGTAATCATCGCCGCCACTCAGCGCCCACTTACGCGCTTGCTGCAAATCATTGATTGCGATTAACGCAGGCGATAACGGTATATTTTCTACATCGATAACCGCACCTAAATCGCTGGCTTCGCAGATGTGATTTAAATCAGCCACTAAACCATCAGAAATATCGAGCGCTGCGCTGGCAATACCGCGTAACAAGTTAGACTCCAGCAAGCGCGGTATAGGGCGATAAAAACGTTCGCGTAAATAG
This sequence comes from uncultured Cellvibrio sp., assembly GCA_963506825.1. Taxonomy (GTDB): domain Bacteria; phylum Pseudomonadota; class Gammaproteobacteria; order Pseudomonadales; family Cellvibrionaceae; genus Cellvibrio. The sequence continues at coordinate 2,517 of CAUOQW010000312.1, read as the reverse complement.
TCTTGATGTTCGCTGCCAAGTTCTAGGCGATTTTGAATCACCGCCAAAGCCGCAGCGCCATCGCCCAGATAATTAGTAACGCAGATAAAATCACCAATGCTCGTGCCATCGCGCCGTAAAGCTTGATGTGATTCAACCGCACCCATAATCTGAATGGTAATACTTAAAGGGCCAGAGGTTGTATCGCCACCCACTAACACAATTTCATAATGATTAGCAGTGCGAAATAAACCACGACTAAAACTGCGCAGCCATTCCTCGCTCACGTACTCAGAATTTTTAGGCAGTGTTAAGGCAAGCGTAAACCACAATGGCTCTGCACCCATTGCCGCCAAATCGCTGAGATTGGTGCGCAGTGCGCGTTCGGCTATATCTTCAGGTTTAGCATCAGCAGGAAAGTGAACATCCGCAACCAGGGTATCAACTGAAACCGCTAGTTGCTTGTTTGCAGGAACTTGTAAAAGTGCGCAATCATCACCAATCCCCAAAACCACACTCGCTTGCGCCTTTTCTTCTAGCAAAAGGTCGGCTTGCTCGCGCTGAAAAAATTGTTGGATAAGTTCAAATTCGCGCATGGTGAATCGCAAGCTTAAAACTTACGACTAGTTTCCTCATTTACTTGCGATTAGCGTTACTTTCTATTAGCGTTTACTTCAGGTGCGCGCACAACAGCAGCCGTTTTATCGAGTACACCGTTAATAAATTTGTGGCTATCTTCTGCGCCGAATTTTTTGGCAAGTGAAACGGCTTCGTTAATAACAACTTTGTAAGGCACATCGATACGAAATTTTAATTCGTAGGTTGCCATGCGCAATAAAGCTTGAGTCACTGGGTCTAACTCAAGCAGTGAACGCTCAACTAAGAAGGGTTCAAAAGCAGCTTCGATATCAGATAGATGCTCAGGCACGCCGTGCAAAATCTCATGGAAGTATTCAACATCCACATTGGTCATATCGTTATCAACACGAAACTCCGCCTCAATAGCATTAATGCTAGAGCCAGCCATTTTCCATTGATAAAGCGCTTGCATAGTGTAGTGGCGAGCCATGCGGCGAGTGGCTGCCGTCTGACCTTTTGGAGCTGAGCCTTTTTGACCAGAACTATTTGGAGAAGTCATTACATTTACCTGATAAAGAGCAGTGATTGCGCGGTGCAATCATTTAAAAACTATTTCAATTCATTGTCGGGTTACGCAGTTCGTTAAACTCACCGCTAAGCCGACCTACAAAAATTACATTTAAAACTAAATATTACCAAGCAGCGATACCATTTCTAACGCAGTTGATGCTGCTTCAACACCCTTGTTACCGGCTTTGGTACCAGAGCGCTCAATAGCTTGCTCGATTGAATCTACAGTCAAAACACCAAAGGTAATTGGGATGCCCGCATTCAAGGATACTTGCGCCAAACCTTTAACGCATTCACCCGCAACATAATCAAAATGTGGCGTACCGCCGCGAATTACCGCACCCAAGGCGATGATTGCATCGAACTCTTTTTTGGCGGCAATTTTTTGTGCGGTGATGGGGAACTCAAATGCACCCGGTGCGTAATAAATGGTGACGTTTTCGTCTTTAATACCGTGACGACGCAAAGTATCCAAAGCGCCTTCTTTCAAGCTTTCAACCACAAAACTATTCCAACGGCTAACGATCAACGCATACTTACCTTTTGATGCCGCGAAATCGCCTTCGATAACTTTAATATTGCTCATAGTGTTTTCTCTTTAAAATAAATTTTTCTGTTACGCATCAGGGCAAACGTATTCAACCACTTCCAAATCAAAACCCGATAATGCCGAGTAGCGCATAGGTGCAGACATAACGCGCATTTTACGCACCCCCAAATCGCGCAGAATTTGCGAGCCGGTGCCGACTTGTTTATACAAAACTTCCGGGCTGCGGCGCTGTTGTTTACCGCTCAACAACCAATCAATACTTTCTTCAACTTCGCTGGTGGATTCATCGTGGCAAATCAGCAAGACGATACCCTTACCTTCCTCGCTCACGCGCTTAAGCGCCTCTTGATACGACCATGCTTTGCCACCGGCAATAGATGGGCGCTGCAAGCTCAAAATATCCCGCGCCAAATCCATCACATGCACGCGCACCAGTGTTGGTTCCGCGGTAATTTCGCCTTTCACCATCACAAAATGTAAATCACCGCGTGCTAAATCGCGGTAGGTGCGCAAATCGAATTCACCATAAAGAGTTTCTACTTTGCGGCTGTTAATACAGGCAACGGTTTTCTCTTTGGTGGCGCGATAGTGAATCAGGTCGGCAATGGTACCGATTTTTAGGTCATGTTGCTCAGCAAATTGTTCAAGATCTGGCCTGCGCGCCATGCTGCCATCGGCATTCATGACTTCCACAATCACCGCTGCCGGCTCAAAACCTGCCAAACGCGCAAGGTCGCAACCTGCTTCGGTGTGACCAGCGCGACTCATAACACCGCCAGGCTGACTCATTAATGGGAAGATATGACCGGGTTGAACAATATCCGTTGGCTTAGCATTCG
>CAUOQW010000311.1:0-4075 GCA_963506825.1 uncultured Cellvibrio sp. | reverse complement strand
CAGCGTCCTTAAAAACTTGAAGTCACTGGATCCCCTACGGGGATGACGACTCCCTTTTATACGGATTTATCGTAATACGCTCTTAAGAACGTGCCATTCAAATTAAACCTTCGACTACTACGCGCTCAGGGTGAGTGGGGAGGGTGAAAAATGAGTTGGAATAAAATCTGGTGGGTTATATAGTTGGGGCTATCTAATAAACTGATAGGTTTTCCCAAGGAAATAGAATGTCTCAAGAATCGAAAAATACAATATCTCTTCGTGAAGCCTATGTATTTCTATTAAGCAAAGGGCTTTCGTCTGAGGTTGCAGAAATTAGAGAAATGGAAATTGAATGGGATAAAAGTTATACATCATCAGTTCGGCGTGGTTTCATCGTACGGTTATTGCAGAACCACAATTTATTAGATGAATTTATTGAATCCTATTGGGAAATTGGCAGGTCTGCTTTTGGTGAGGCAACAATACGCCGCCTTCTTAAATTGGCGCAAGAATTTGAAAATTATGTAAATGGTCAATTACCTGAAGAAGAGTGCTTATCAGTATCTGAAGAGAGTTCATTTGAATTTGCGCTTGAGTCACATCTTAGAGACTTTCTAGTCAAAGATTTAGAGCATATTGAGTCCGGTCTAAGGTTATATAGATCAGATGAAAGAAGTGGTGTGGAGTACCCTGTAGAAGGTGGACGAATTGATATTCTTGCAGTAGATAAAAATGAAAATTTGGTGGTCATTGAACTCAAGCTTTCTCAGGGAAGAAATAAGGTTCTTGGTCAGCTGCTCTATTATATGGGGTGGGTTGATGCAAATTTAAGTAATACTCCATGTCGTGGGATCGTTATCGCTAGTGAAATATCTAAGGAATTGGTTACAGCTGTTTCTAGGGCTCCTGGTGTAAAATTATTTTTTTATAAAATGAGCTTTTCTGTAGAAGCTATTTAACTTAAAGCCGCTCAAGTCCACTCCCTTCAGTTGCTGGGTAATTTTTAAGTCGATGTTTTGTGAGTCATGCCAAGGGATTCCCTAAATGAAAAAAGATGGAGAAATAAAAATACGACAAGCAAAATCAGAAGACATGGAGCAGTTATGTAAGGTAAGAAAAAATGAGAAATTGTTTATAGGATATTTAAACGAGTGCGACGGCGAAAAAGCCCATTTTTTAGTCGCAGAAATAGAAGAAGCGATAGTTGGATTTGGCCTTGTGTATTTGGATGTTACAAAAACCGGAAAAAAGAAGTCTCATCTTCCCAAACTAAGTGATTTGTATGTTGTTGAAGGATACCGAAGAAAGGGCGTTGCTACTGCGTTAATTCAAGCAAGAGAAACTCTTGCCAAACAATACGGTTATTCACAGATATACGTGAGCATCGATCCTTCAGAAAGCCCCGAAATGATTTCTTTGGCAAAAAAACTTTCTTACATTCCTTTGCAGGATCAACCTCATCCTGTTTCCGCTCTTTATTATGATTCGCAAGGGCGGGCTTATGAAAAGCAGTATTTTAGGCTGGATTTCAAAAAAAGCTTACTGTGATTTTTTGTTTTATTTGATTGCTATTTGGTTTACTTCTTGTAATTCCAATAGTAAAGAATGCTCATCCACGAGAACTAAGAGAATAAGGAGCATATATGGCTAATAAATGGTTTGCAGGTGTTTTAGGTTTTTTTAGTGCGCCCTGTGCTTTTATCTATCTTGGGCGGTTTTGGATTGCGGCAGTCTATTTGTTTCTGTTGATCCTTGCTTACTTGGCCGATCGCTATCTTTCCTCCACTACAGTTGTTCCTTTCGCTGGTTTGCTAATAGCTATTATTGCGGCCGTACATGCCTTCGGTATTGCAAAAACAATTGATTTCGCCGCTGGCCGAAAATGGTACAACTATTGGTGGGGTGTTTTATTAATACCGGTAACTTTCTTCGCATTAACTTTTTTAACCAGATCTTTTATTGCCGAACCTTATTCAATTCCGTCTGCGTCTATGTCGCCGTCAGTTGAAGTGGGCGATTATATTTTGGTGAAAAAATGGGGCTACGGGTCATACGGTGCATTTGGTATTACTCTTGTAAATCTTCATGTAGAAAAACGAATTCCTCTAGCGCGCGGTGAAATAGCTGTGGTGATACCACCTCATACTCCGACGCCTTTTCTAGAAAGAATTATTGGATTGCCGGGTGATACTGTGGAATTTAATAATAAACAGCTCATTATTAACGGTGTTCCCGTGAAAACTGAATCTCTCACAGGTGTATTGGTAAAAGAAACGATGGGTGAGCGCGTATTCACCGTAAAATATCTCAATGAGCAAAGCAAATTACGGACGGGGAAATGGGTTGTGCCCAACAATCATTATTTTGTAATGGGTGACAACCGCGATAATTCTGCAGATAGCAGAGTATGGGGCATGGTTCACGCTGAAAATGTTGTTGGCCGTCTTTGGGCTAAATGGTAGCGCAGCTAGACCATTTATACGGAGCGCGAAGCAGTCGAAGTGTCTGCTCATGCTTGAGTTGCGTGTGACATTAAAACCCTTCGATTGCTGCGAGCTCAGGGTGAGCGGGGGCGATAAATAAGTTGGAATAAAATATGGCGGGTTATATTGTTTAGGTTGGTCATTAAACTATTGTGCAAAAGCCTTTAAAGGAGAGATTGTGAGCTTTTATCAAGAAAAAAATAGATCAAGAGTTGCTCTTGTTACTGGTTCCACCTCTGGAATTGGTAAAGCAATTGCGCAACGTCTTTCCGACGATGGATTTATCGTTGTCTTTCATTCCAAATCAAACGCTTTCGAAGGGCAAAGACTTGCCACTGCTTGTCCAAACGCGACTTACTCTCAAGCTGATTTGTCTGATGATGATCAAGTTAAATTTTTAATATCAGACGTTTTGTCTCGTCATGGCAGGTTAGATGTTTTGGTAAATAACGCAGGTATTAACGCTATGATTCCTCATGGCTCGCTTAAAGAGGCCTCGGCTGAAATATGGCGTAAACTTTATGACGTAAATGTTATTGCCCCTTGGCTATTAATTGCCGAAGCTGAAGAAGCACTACGAGCATCATCAACTCCAGATTGCCCCAGCAGTATTGTAAATATTAGCTCTCATGCAGGTGTGCGGCCGAAAGGAGCCTCTATTCCTTATGCTGCTTCCAAGGCGGCTTTAAATCATGTAACTAAGCTTCTAGCGCTAAGCTTGTCTCCCTCCATTCGTGTAAACGCAATAGCCCCTGGTTTAGTAGATACACCCATGACCGAAACATGGGTTGAGGCACATAAACTCTGGAAAGAAAAATCTCCGATGGGGGGTGGCGCAAAGCCAAGTGAAATTGCCCATATTGCATCTATGCTTGTTTCCAGTAGCTATCTGACGGGCGAAATCATACTTTCCGATGGCGGTTTAAATCTCATATAGGGAAAAGTGTAAATACAAATCGCTCAAACAATGCGACTTCGCGCGATGAACATAGTTTAATAAACGGTTTATGTTTAATTATAGTTTTAACGTGACTGCTGAATTTTGGATTACATAAAAAAATGAAGTTAATTTACCTTTATATAGCAATCATAGTTTTTATATTTGGTTTGCTTATTGTTATTCCTATGGTCAGAAACATTAGGTTCCGTAATGAACTTATGAAGAGGCAACAAGAAAGCATGAGTGAGATTCAAATGGCTCATTTGTCATCCCTATCTCAAGAGGAAATCGATAACATTGAGGTTTTAGATATTTTAACGCCTGACTGTATACAGCTTCATACTGAGTTTTCAAATCTTGAAGAAATTGAAGGCTATGTGGGCTTTAAGGTGAATTCAGAAATGTCAGACAAACAATCCGACAAACTCGACAAAGCGATCCGCGAACACAGTACGAATCCGTTAATACGTGACTTCGCCAGGCTCTATCATGTGGGAATACTTATGAATAGCCAAAAACTTAATTTAAACTTCCATAAGAGAGATTAACTTTAAAGTCGATTTAAAACGAATGCTTAAAGCTCTCACAGAAGTCATAAATAAAGAATGCTCGTTTCCGAGAATTAAGCGAGTAAGAAGCGTATATGGTCAACAAATTTTTTGCAGGTGTT
>CAUOQW010000310.1:0-4077 GCA_963506825.1 uncultured Cellvibrio sp. | reverse complement strand
GAATTTTTCCATCCACCAATAAATGCTTGGCGAGTGCGGGGCCAAAATTGCCGCAGGCTAAATTTAAAATAGTGTTAGCTTTGGCAAAGGCGTTTATCACTTTTGGATTCGCAATCACAATACCAGTGCGCGCGCCGGGCAAACCCAATTTGGAAAGACTCAATACCAAAATGGTATTTTGATTCCAATGGGGTTTGATATCTGCAAATAAAATATTGGGGAAAGGTGTGCCGTAAGCGCCATCCACAATTAACGGAACATTGTGTTCTTGTGCAAGTTGATCGAGGTGATCTAACTCTTCGTCGCTCAGTACATTACCGGTGGGATTGGTCGGGCGCGATACACAAATGGCGCCCGTGGTTTCAGTAATATGCAGTTGCGAGAAATCTACGTGGTATTTAAAAAAACCATCGTCTAATAATTCTATGCTGGGGCGCGTGGCGGTGAAAAAATCATCGCTAATACCAAGGTCGTTGTAGCCCAAATATTCTGGTGCGAGCGGGAACTGGATTTGTTTTTTTACGCCGTTGTCATAATCGCCTGCAAACATATTAAAGAGTACGAAAAATGCCGATTGGCTGCCGTTGCTGAGCGCAATATTGTCGCGGGTAAGCGGCCAGCCGTATTCGCTGCTGAGCATTTGGGCGATTGCATCCAAGACTTCTTGGTCGCCTTGCGGGGGTTGGTAGACGCCGAGCAATTGGTGCGCTTGCTGCGGGTCTTGCAGGGTTTGTTCGAGGGCTTCCGCAAAAGCTGCTTCCATCGCCGGAATACGCGCGGGGTTGCCACCGCCCATAAAGATCATATTGGGATTGGTGCGCAGGGCATCGCCCAAGTCATCCATTAATTGAACTATACCGGGAACTATGCCCGCGTTGCCGCTGAGCTTGGTGCCGAACCGAGAAAATTGCATGTGAGTATCCGCACTTGTAAAACGAAAGCGGCAATCTAACGCGGAATGGGCAGAATGGGAATGAATTTGGAAATGAAGATGAGGTGACGATAAAAATGAACAAGAGATTTACGCGAGCAATAACACGCGCGGAGCTTGGGTTTACATCAACCCAAATTTACGCAGAACTTCATGGAGTTTTTCTGGGCTAACAGGCTTTTGGATAAAATCCATAGCACCCATTTTGGTCACGCGGGTTAGTGCATCAGGCTGAATATCGCCAGAAATCACGATAATCATGGCATCCAAACCTTCAGCTTTAACGGCTTCTAAAACTTGATATCCATCCATCTCGGGCATGGTTAAATCAAGGAAAACCATCTCGCCTTTGCCGTCACGAATCGCCTGTATGCCTTCCAATCCATTGGTTGCAAAGGTAATTTCAACATCCCAGCCTGCCGGTAATGCCTTGGCAACCTGCTTGCGAGCCATGTTGGAATCATCACAAATAAGAAGAGGTATGGTCATAAATCGTGCTTTAGGGATTGCCGTTTAGGGAGCCGTTAATGGAATAACCTGAGTATAGACAGGCATTCCCAACTCGCCGGAATATTTTTAGTTTAGGCGATAAACCCCACTGGCTGACAGATCAAAATCCTCTAACGATTCTCAAAAAATGCTTCTACCGAGATGTTTAAACGCTCTGCTTCTAGGGTATCCAGTTCACCCAAATGCTGTTTGGCATTGGTAAGCCAAGGCAAGCTTTCAAGCTCCGTATGGCTATCGGGCATGCGGTTGCTAACGCCGAGCAGCACTTTTAACTCTTTCAGCGTAAGGCGGGCCAAATCGCGGCTCAGTACAAATTCGTTTTGTTGGGTAGTTGCGATAACGTTGTTGTTTAACAATATTTCGCGGATACGCTGCCACTGATCGGTAGAAAGCCCTAGCCGCAATAAATGATGGTTAGCGATGCTATCGCCCTTAAAAGAGGCTTGATGAAACTGCCAGAGTACCAACAAACAACCAAAGAAATCGGGATAGCCACGGTCTTTCATATCCACTCGAATAAGACTAATACTGCGCACCAGAACCGCACCGCCTAAAATCACCATCCAACTGAGGTTGATCCACAGCAGAAACAAAGGCACCACAGCAAAAGCACCATATATGAGTTTGAAATCTGAATGGGCGACCATTAAACCAAAACCAAACTTAATAAACTCAAACACCAAGAGAGTTAAAACACCGCCAACAAGTGCATGCTTAAAGCGCACTTTGCAATTGGGTACGGCTACGAATAACAGTGTAAAAGCAGACGCCGTGAGCAACCAAGGCACCCATTCGAACACATAATCCACAAAACCCAAACCCTCGTAGTAACCCACGAAAGTACGCAATGCAATCAGGTAGGTCTTCATAAACAACGCAAGACCAAGTAACAGTGGGCCAAGACTGAGGATTGCCCAATAGAGCAGGAAGTTGGCGACACCTTTACGCTCGCGCTCCACATTCCAAATGGCGTTAAAGTTTTGTTCAATGTTTTTGAGCATAAAGTAAGCAGACGCCATTAAAAACAGCACACCCACGACAGTAAGCTTGCGCGCTTGCTCGGAGAAATCGCTCAGATATTGCGCAATAATTTGCTCGTTACCTGGCAACAGCTGGGAAAAAATCAAAGACTGGAATTGATCGCCTGCAGATTCAAAGGCAGGAATAATAGAAAACATGGAGTAACTAACGGTTAAGAGCGGCACTATCGCAAACAGTGTCATATAAGTGAGCGCGCCTGCACTTTTCTGGCAGGACTTTTCTTGATAGAGCTTAATGCCCAGCAGGAGAACACGCACACATACGCGGTAAAAGTGATTCAATTCGGCCAGCAAAGCGGATACCCTCCTTCGCGCCCCAGCAAGATTAGGGGCTATAATGCGTTTTTTTAGACACAGACAACTTTTAATAGATACAAACAACTATGCCAGCACTTTATCACAATCCCCGCTGCTCTAAATCACGTGAAGCATTGGCACTTTTACAAGCCCAAGGCTGTGAGCCAGACGTGGTACTTTATTTAGAAACGCCGCCCACCGCCAAACAGCTAAAAGCATTACTCGCCAACTTAGGTATAAGCGCGCGCCAATTATTGCGCAAAACTGAAGATGCCTATAAAGACTTAAATCTTGCGGATGAGAAACTTAGTGAGGCAGCACTGATCAAAGCCATGATTACTAACCCCAAATTAATTGAGCGCCCCATTTTCGTTAGCGGTGATAAAGCCGTGATTGGTCGCCCACCAGAAACCGTTCTAAGCATTCTTTAATTCATTTTTAAGCACATTTTATTGAGCACAGCATGACGCCCTATATTTTAGTTTTATATTACAGCCGCTCCGGTGCCACACTCGCAATGGCCAAACAAATTGCACGCGGCATTGAGCAAGCCGGCAATATTGAAGCACGCTTGCGCACAGTGCCTGCGGTATCGCCAGTGACTCAAGCCACAGAGCCAAGCATTCCGAGTGAAGGCGCAATTTATTGCAGCGAGAGTGATTTGAAAAGTTGCGCAGGTTTAATTTTGGGCAGCCCCACTCGCTTTGGCAATATGGCCGCACCGCTCAAATATTTTTTGGATGGCACCAGTAACGCGTGGGTGAATGGCGATTTAATTGATAAACCCGCCGCGGTATTTACGTCAACATCTACCCTGCATGGCGGGCAAGAAAGCACATTGCTTTCCATGATGTTGCCGCTGATTCATCAAGGCATGTTAATTACCGGAATCCCCTACAGCGAAGCCGCGTTATCATCCACCAAAACTGGCGGCTCGCCTTATGGTGCATCGCATTTAGCTGCTGGCAATAATCCGCAAGAATTAAGCGCCGATGAAATTACGCTCTGCCAAGCACTAGGTAAACGCGTGGCAAATATTGCGTTGCAATTGGGAAACAAATAATAATGAAAAAAACAACTGACGTTGCAATGCCCAGTTTGCAAGAATTAAATACTGCGCTCACTCAGGTTAATCAAAAACTTAAATTCGGTTTGTGGGCAACTCACAGCACCTACGCTGCATTTTTATTGATAATGAGCTGGGCCAACTTTCAAGTCGCCAATGGCAGCTTCACGCTCTGGCTGGTAAAAATTTTCCCGTTGCTTATTTTTATCCCCGGCTTCATTAAGAAAAAGTAT
>CAUOQW010000309.1:0-4082 GCA_963506825.1 uncultured Cellvibrio sp. | reverse complement strand
ATTTTCAAGCAAGGCCTGCTCCAGTTCCTTCACAAATAAGCCCTTGCCACCCACCTTTGCAAGAGGAACATCGAGGATTTTATCGCCGCGACTGGTCATAGGCACCAGTTCAATCTGCAAGTCGGGATGATGTTTTAACAATTCCGCTTTGACATATTCAGCCTGCCAGAGCGCGAGTAGACTTTTGCGGGTGGCGATACGCAGAACACGGTTTGATGCAGACTGTTTTGAGACGGGCATAGACACTTCACTAGCGAAAAGGTGGCACAGAAATGGGGCTGAGCACTAGCCCTCAAGAGCAGGCTGCATCATACCACTTGCTATGCCACTTGCCCTAGCTAGACCATGGATGGGCACAAAAAGAGACGTGCATACAAAAACGCCAGAAGCAAACTTCTGGCGTTTGGGGAAACTCGTTGTAAAACCAGCGATTATTGACCGGCTTTTAACATATCCCAGTATTTGGAATAGATCGCCAAAACCTCATCGCCCACATCGGCGTGAATAGAGCCTTTTGCGAAATCTTCTTTGCTGGGGAAAACCATTTTATTGTTGCGTAACTTTTCATCCAACAACGCCTGACCCGCCAAGTTAGGTGCGGTGTAACCTAAATCTTCAATCGCCGCTTTAGCGCTCTCTGCGCGCAGCATGAAATCGATAAACTTATAAGCCGCATCAACATTGGCAGCGCCTTTTGGAATCACAAAACTATCCACCGCAAAGGCTGCCCCCTCTTCGGGGTAAACGAATTGCACATTTTCCAACTCTTGCGATGCTTTGTAAGCTTCGCCATTCCAAATTGCACCTATGCTCACGTTGCCTTGAATCAGCGGAACTTTTGGCGCATCTGAGTTAAAGGTTTTTACACTGGGCAGAAGCGCTTTTAATTTTTCATATGCACATTTAATTTCGGCTTCATTGGTGCTGTTGTCTTGAAAACCACAGAGGCGTAAACCGATGTAGAAGTTATCGCGCATGTCGTCCATCAATTCGATTTTGCCTACATATTCAGGCTTCCATAAATCCGCCCACTTGGTGATCTTACTTGCATCAACAACTTTGCCGTTAATCGCAATACCTGTCGCACTCACCAAATAGGGCACGCTGAATTGGTTATCGGGATCGTAAGCTTTGTTCAGCATCGCTGGATCTAAATTAGCAATATTTTTTAATTTGGTTTTATCGAGCGCTTGCAGCAAACCTTCTTTGCGCATTTTCTCTACGTAAAATGTTGAAGGCACCACTACATCGTAACCCTTGCCTTCAAGCAATTTGATTTTGGCGTACATGGCTTCGTTACTTTCGTAAGTGGCATACTCCACTTCAATGCCAGTTTCTTTGGTGAAAGCTTGCAGTGCTGACTCAGGTAAATATTCAGTCCAGTTGTAGACCACAACTTTTTGTTTAGGTGCATCAGTAGCAGGCGCTTGTTCTGCTTCTTTTTTAGAGCAACCAACTACCAATAATGCAGCCGTTACAAATACAGCCGCTGACATAATCCACTTTTTCATTTACTTTTTCTCCCGCAAAAGAAGTTGAGAAATAATGACTAAAACCAAAGAAACTACTAATAGCGTTGTTGATATCGCATTCACTTCTGGTGAAACACCCACCTTCACCATGGAATAAATTTTTAGCGGCAATATTTCATAGCTGGGGCCAGTAACGAAAGCGCTGACGATGACATCATCCAGCGACAAGGTAAAACTTAGTAGCCAACCAGACGCTACGGCAGGCAAAGCTAAAGGCAAAATAATTTTCAAAAATACTTGGCCTTCAGTAGCGCCGAGATCGCGCGCCGCTTCCAGCATTTTCATATCAAACCCTTTTAAGCGCGAATAGACCGCCACTATCACAAAGGGCAAGCAAAACGTAATGTGTGCAATTAATAACGACCAAAAACCTAACTGAATACCCAGCACAATAAAAATAATTAGCAGCGCAATCGCCAAGACAATTTCGGGCGTGAGCATACTCACAAACACCATGGACGATAAAATCGCCTTGCCTTTAAATTGATAGCGATGCAAAGCTACTGCAGCGAGTGTGCCAATGATTGTCGCGAGGGTCGCGCTGGTAATGGCAATTAATACCGAGTGGCCTGCAGCCTGCACAAGACCTTCATTGGCGAATAATTTCTCGTACCATTTCCAGGTAAAACCCGCCCAATGATTGCCATATTTTGAAGCATTAACTGAGTTGATAACGAGCACGGCAATGGGCAAATAGAGTACAACCAGCACTCCCAACAAATAGCCCCAGCTCAGCCAGCGCCCTGAATTAAAAGTCGGAGCCATTGATGCCTCCCTGCTTATTCACAAAGCTCGCCGCTTTGTAATAAAGCCACAACATAAACCCAAGCAATACAATTAATAGCACGCTCAACGCCGAGCCAAAGGGCCAATCGCGTGTCACCAAGAATTGCGTTTTAATCACATTGCCGAGTAATAAATTTTTGGCACCGCCGAGTAAATCTGACACAAAGAACATACCCATAGCGGGTAATAACACCATCAAACAGCCCGCAATAATACCGGGCGATGTCAGCGGAACTGTAATGTGCCAAAAGCGGCTCCATACACCTGCACCTAAATCTTGTGCCGCCTGATGCAAACGCAAATCTAATTTTTCAATCGCAGAAAAAAGCGGCAACACCATAAACGGCAGGAGGATATAACTTAAGCCCACAATCACGGCGAATTCGGTGTAGAGCAATTGCACTGGCTCTTTCACTAAACCTACCCCTACTAAAATATTATTGAACAGACCTTCGTTACCCAACAAAAATTGCAGCGCATAAACCCGCACCAGCGAGTTAGTCCAGAAAGGTAAGATCACTAAAAACAATGCGATAGGCTGCCATTTTTTAGGCAGCTTAGCGATGCACATAGCGAAGGGATAACCTATCACTAGACACACCAACATCGCCTGTAGTGACATGCGCAGCGAATCCCAGAGCACTTGCAAATAAAGTACATCCAATGTGCGCACATAGTTTTCAGCTGTGACCGGTAGCGCAACGGTTGCAACCGGATCGCGCGTTAAAAAACTGGTAAATACCACCAACAAATTGGGCATGAACACAAAGCAGGCGAGCCATACGCTCGCCAGCCCTATTGCCCAAAAACGAAATTGATTGAGTTGCGCCATGATACTAGTGAGCCTCATAGGGCATAACAACTTCCCAACCGGGAACCCATTTAACCGCCACGGTTTGATTCAAGCTGTAATCAAACGAAGGATCATCTTCATCAAAAAATTCACTCGCCATAAGCTCAACACCGGATGGCAACCGAATAATCGAATCGAGCGTTTTACCTTTGTAATTGCGTTCAATAACGGTACCCATAAGCACTTGCGTTAAATGCGGGTCATCGCTGTATTCCACGCGCACATCTTCCGGGCGCAGCAACACATTGACTTTATCGCCCACTTTAAAATTGTGCTCGGCATGCAAGCGCCATTGCAAACCTTCTACTTTAACTTCGTATTCTTTGTTGCCATCAATCGCAACAATTTCACCATCGAGCTGATTAATTTCGCCGATAAACTTCGCTACAAATAAATTTGCAGGGTTTTCATAAATTTCTCGCGGTGTACCCAATTGCTGCACTATGCCTTTGTTCATCACCACTACGCGGTCAGACATAGACAGCGCTTCTTCTTGATCGTGAGTTACATACACAAAAGTGATACCGAGCTTGCGCTGCAAACGCTTGAGCTCAATTTGCATTTGTTGACGCAATTTGTAATCGAGCGCGGAGAGGGATTCATCTAACAACAATAATTTGGGGCGATTAATCACGGCGCGCGCAATCGCAACCCGTTGCTGTTGTCCACCAGAAAGCTGCGCGGGCTTGCGATCGGCAAACTCGCCAAGACGAACCATGTCTAAAGCTTCAGCAACGCGAGGAGCAACTTCATCTTTCGCAACACCGCTCATTTTTAAACCAAAAGCAACATTATCAAAAACTGACATATGCGGGAAAAGCGCATAGCTTTGAAATACGGTATTCACGGGGCGTTTTTCGGCAGGGAGCTGACTAATCTCTTCACCTGCTAAACGAATTTCACCGACATCT
>CAUOQW010000308.1:0-4106 GCA_963506825.1 uncultured Cellvibrio sp. | reverse complement strand
TTGGTGTGCGCGGGTACAATCGCAACAAGCACCTGCTTCAGGTGTTTGTTACTCCATCACAATACCGATTTGGGTAACTAATAATGAATAAGATCCTCTCAAACTGGGTGCGCCCTGCTGGGCGTTCATCTAAAAAACATATCGCAACCCTTATAAGCGCAGCTTGCGGTTTAGCCTTGGCAGTCAGCGCCAATGCAGCCGTGCAACCTTTGTCCGTAAATGGCAACAAAATCCTTGCTGGCGGGCAACAAGCTAGCTTCGCCGGCAATAGCCTCTTCTGGAGCAATAATGCTTGGGGCGGCGAAAAATATTACACTGCTGGCACCGTGGCTTGGTTGAAGTCCGATTGGAAATCCAACTTGATACGCGCAGCTATGGGTGTGGATGAAGGGGGTGGCTATTTACAAGATCCCGTAGGCAACAAAGCCAAAGTTAAAACCGTCGTAGACGCTGCTATCGCCAACAATATGTATGTAATTATTGACTGGCACACCCACCACGCCGAGCAATATACCAGTCAATCTATCGCCTTTTTCCAAGAAATGGCGCGCACTTATGGCAACACCAACAACGTGATTTATGAAATTTACAACGAGCCGTTGGATAACGCATCTTGGAGTGGAACCATCAAGCCCTATGCGCAACAAGTCGTTAATGCTATTCGCGCCATCGACCCAGACAACCTCATTATTGTGGGTACGCGGACTTGGTCTCAACGTGTGGATGAAGCCTCTCGCGACCCAATTGCGGGTAGCAATATCGCCTACACTTTGCACTTTTACGCTGGATCACATGGCCAATACCTGCGTGACCTAGCTCAGACAGCGCTCAATAACAACGCAGCCATTTTCGTGACTGAATGGGGCTCCGTAAATGCAGACGGAAATGGCGGAGTTAACGAGAGCGAAACCAGAGCTTGGGTTGATTTCATGAAGAGAAACAACATCAGCAACGCCAACTGGGCGCTAAATGATAAAGCCGAAGGTGCCAGTGCGTTAACTCCCGGCGCTAGCGCGAACGGCGGCTGGTCTAGTAATCAATTAACTTGGTCAGGTGGCAACGCAAAAGACATTATCTACAACTGGGGCGGCAATATTACGCCACCTACTACTTGCAGCGAAGTGGCTTTGCCCAGCACTATTCAAGCCGAAGCCTATTGCGATATGAGCGGCATTAAAACCGAAGCTACTTCCGATACTGGCGGCGGCTCAAATGTTGGTTATATCGATACCGGCGATTGGATGAAGTATGACGTTGATGTGCCCACTGCCGGCACCTACACCCTTTCCTATCGCGTTGCGGCTGCAGCAGCGGGCGGCGTGATTCAGTTAGAGAAAGCGGGTGGCACTCCGGTCTATGGCACAGTCAATGTTCCCGCCACTGGCGGCTGGCAAACGTGGACTACCGTTTCCCACACCGTGCAATTAGCCGCGGGCAAACAAAGCCTTGGCATTGCGGCAAAAATCGGCGGCTTCAACCTCAATTGGATCAAAGTAGAAAGCTTTGGCTCCAGCTCAAGCAGCTCATCCAGCTCTTCATCAACCACTCCGATTGCAACCGTACAAGCAGAGAGCTTCTCGCAAATGAGCGGCGTACAAACTGAAGGCACCAGCGATGCCGGCGGCGGTTTGAATGTGGGCTACATAGATGCAGGCGATTGGATGTCCTATGCGGGTACGCCCATCAGCATTCCAGAAACCGGCACTTACACCGTGGAGTTCCGCGTGGCGAGCGCTGTGGGCGGTGGATCGCTGAGTTTTGAAGAGGCAGGCGGCGCACCGTCGTACACTACCCTCCCCTTGCCCAACACCGGCGGCTGGCAAACCTGGACTACGGTGAAGAGCACTATCACCCTCACCGCTGGCGTGCACAGGTTTGGTATTAAAGCCAACAATGGCGGCTGGAATATCAACTGGTTCAGTATTACCAAAGGCGTGAAATAACAGGCGTTGAGTAAAAAGGATTACTCCGAAGACAAGGATGTCTTCACTTTTTTATATCCTGCTCTGCTGCTATCGCCTGCGCATTGCGGTGCCGATTGCGAAACTCCGAAGGCGTTACGCCCGTTATCCGCTTAAAAAAACGGTGAAATGCCGATTGGCTGTTAAAGCCAGATTTATAAATAATATCTAAAATCGTATCGTCTTTAGCGTCATCTGCAATCAATAAACGTTTGGCCTCCTCAATGCGATAACCATTAATAAATTCAAAAAAATTAGACTGGTAATGCGCGTTGATAATGGCGGAAACATCCCGTGCGCGTAAACCCATTTGCTCCGCAAAGCGCTCTAAATTAATCTGCCCTTCTAAATAGAGTTTTTGCTCACCCATGGCTCGCTCAATGATCTTAATTTTGTCATTCAGCTGCGCCACTTCAGCGACTTTTACCGCGCTCTCCACCGGCACATGTTGCATAAGTTGGCGGGTATTAATTAAGCCAAATGCAAAAAGCACATTCACCAAAATAACGGTGAAATAATTATTAAGCGTGCCCACCAAATCATTCATGTCGCCGCTGATATAACCGCCCAAAAAATAACCCACAAACGACCACAGCCAGTGAATAAAAAAACCGCCCAACACAATTTCCGCCCAGCGCAATTCGTTGTTGGCAATCATGGAATAGACTTGCTTTTGGCGCTGGCGCAAACGGTATTCTGTATAGAAACAAGCCAGTACATAAATCAGCGGCGAGCAGCGCACAATCGCCCACACAAATTGAATAGTGGCTTTATCGAACGGAGCAAGACCCGCCCAATTCCACGGCAGCCATTCGGTAACATTCACATTCAATAGGACTATAAGACTTGCAATAAAAACCGCAGGGAAAAGATGAATAAGGTGTCGCCACTGTTTAATAACAATAGTCTCCGATAGCGAACGCAAATAAAAATACAAACAGGGTCCCTGCAATAACAAACAGGCAGAAAGCATCGCTGGCACCAAACTCCAAGTGGCGATTTCCAAGGTTTGTAAATAGCTATTCCAAGTAATGAAAGTAGTAATTAGCGTGCCCGCCACTAACAAAAAAAACAGCGACAAAAAATTGCGTGCCTGCGTTTGCTTGCTCGGCAAGAGTTTGAAAAGCGCGCAGAGAAAGAGCGACTCTACTGATGTGAGCAGCAAAATAACTTCATGCAGATTTAGAAATATGTTTTTCATTATTATGTGCCCGCTGCGAGATGGCTGGATCTACGCTGAGCGCCTAGTCTGCCTGTTATGGTTTTAATTCATCATAGCAGTTGCAGTGCACCCTCGCCTATGTTCGCCAAGTAAAATTCCGCATGAAACCGTTTACTCGGCAATCTTTTTTAATGCCAAAATTCACCCAAGCTTTAAATAACTTAAGTGCGCGGTGGAGGCCTATTGATAGGATTTTTTTTGATTAAAAACATAAACCTGACCATAAGCATGATCAGGTTTATTGCTAGTGAGGAGTCTTAACGCGAAGTCACCTGAAATGAACCGGCAAGCTGATGCATTTTTGCAGCAGTATTTTTTAATCGATCAGAGCTGATTTGCAGCGCGCGTACCACACGATTCATGGTTTGGCTGGCACTCGCCACATCGCGCACGTGATGGCCGTGTTGTTGGCTGTTGGAGGCGATGTGATGAATAATATCGAACATACGTTCCACGATAAGATGCAACTGTGAATTATCAGTAGAAGCCTCTTCCGCTAAACGCAAACCGCGATCTACATCGGCAACACTGCTTTCCATAAAGGCCGCCGCCTGTTGCGCTTCGGCGCGAATGGTTTCAATTTTTTGACCAATCTCACTCGCTACCGACGATGTTCGCGCCGCGAGGCTGCGCACTTCATCGGCAACCACCGAAAAGCCGCGCCCATGTTCACCGGCACGCGCCGCTTCAATCGCCGCATTTAACGCGAGCAAATTGGTTTGGCTGGTAATATTGCTAATTAACGACACCATGCTGCCGATTTCACTGGTGCGATTATTTAAGGCATGAATAGTTTTTGCAGAAGCCTCAACTACATCGCGAATCGTTTGCGTACCCGTGCGCACCGATTCAAATTGTTCGCGCGCATCCTGCACTACATTTTCCATCACTGTTTTCATTTCACTGGCAGTGCCCGATGCATT
>CAUOQW010000307.1:0-4108 GCA_963506825.1 uncultured Cellvibrio sp. | reverse complement strand
TGGTCAAGCCGGTTATGGTGATCGTACAGGCTGCTGGCCCTGCGCAACTGCCGGTAGCGCCGCCAGGGCTTGCCGTACCGACATAGGTTGTAATAGCGGAACCACCATTACTGCCAGGTGCCGTGAAGGTTACGGAGATCTGGCTGTCTCCTGCCGTTGCCGTCCCTATTGTGGGTGCACCCGGTGCCGTTGGAACGGCTACTGTGTGGGTGGAGCCGCTGCTATAGGCAGCAATATTGGTGTTACCAGCATCGTCTGCGATATTCGTTGACCCGTTCAAATTTAATTTGAGCGTACCATTCCCCGAAATGCCAGTAATGTTGACGTTGACACTGGAACCCGATGATGCAGATACGCTGGCAATAGTACCCGCTGCCGTACCTGTGCCCACTAACGTGAAATCATCTGTGGATATATTGCTGACAGCTTTACCGAATGCAGCTGTGAACGCCATGCTGGTATCACTTGCTGCAGGCGAGCCGCTGACGGTAGTGCTGGTAATCGTTGGGGTTATATTGTCTACGGTCGCATTGGTACTGTCGGGCGTGGCTGTAGTATTGCCAGCGTTATCCGTCGCGGTGACAGTAACATTGCGGTTAGTTAAATCTATAGAGCCAGCCACTATGGTGTAGGTGGCTGTCCAGGTGCCGCTGCTATTGGTGGCCGCCACAGCTGCACCACCGCCAAATTGGGTGAAGTTGACAGTGACGGAACTAATGGTATCGCTGTTGTTATCACCACCGGCAGTGTTGTTCCAAGTCGAGGTGACTGTATCGCCAATCTTATAGGCACCACTGGTTCCGGTTGCGCCGGAAATGCTGATACGTCCGTTAGTTACAGTAGGAGCAATACTATCGATGGTGGCGTTAGTCGTATCCATTGTAGTTGTACTGCCACCCGCATTAGTTGCAGTGATACTCACATCGGCCGCAGTGGCATCTAGCGCACCTGAAGTAATGGTGTAAGTTGCCGTCCAGGTGCCAGCGCTATTCGTTGCCGTCACAGCAGTGCCACCACCAAATTCACTAAAGTTGACCGTTACTCCAGTAACCGTCGCGCTATTGTTATCGCCCCCAGCGGTGTTATTCCAGGTCGCGGTTACTGTATCGCCAATTTTGTAGGCGCCGCTGGTACCTGAAGCTCCCGATATAGTGATATTTGGATGGGTTACGACGGGTGCCGGCGGCGTATCTACTGCATTTTGAATGGTGAAGTTTCTGAATTCAAAATATGCAGGCTCATCCGGCATATCACAGACTCCATCGCAATCAAAATAAAGTTTAAAACCTTTAATTTTCACACCAGAGAATGCGCCCAGTTGCCCTCCCCCAAATGTGAAATTATCATCTGCACCTGTACCGTCTAACTCAACCGAATTGATGGTCCCACCGCCCGGTAAAATACCAACAATACGCACGTTCGTAAGTGTAGAACTATAACCAGGTGCTTCACCAGCGCTCAACCCGGTTAACTCAAAAGCAGTGGTACTAGTGCCATTAGCCCTTACATAAAAATAGTTATTGGTATTTGTGCCACTATTAGGGAAATAAGCGAGCGTCGAGTCGAGCACAAATCGGTTGATATTAAGGTCAACTCCACTTCCATTTTTTGCAGAGGCAATAAAATTTGTAGACGTTAAACTTATGCCAGCATCCGTAAATGCTTCTGGCGCTGCAAAGTTATAAAGCCCATTAGCCGCTGGTGCCAATACACTGGAAAAATCTGCTAGGGCTTTTTCTGAAAATGCTAAAGAGGATTCAATACTTCCACGCTTAACTTCCAAATCCCAGTCGCCATCGAGTGCAGAATTACCGGTTAAATTATTAGATGCCGCAACATCTAAACCGGTTTTATGGCTGATGATATCCAGTAGTTCATCACCCGCCTGATTCGCGGCAAGCTCACAACCATAAAATAATAAATCGCCACCTTCTCGCACTGCGCCTTTTAATGCAGCAAAAGCATGAACTTCTTGCTGGACGCTTTCCGGAGTAATACGCGAATTACCGAGCAAAATTGCACCGGCTTCAGCGTGAGAGACAATATGAATTGCCGCAAGATTTTTGTGTCCTTCCAGTGCATGAATCAATTGCGGCAAGCCCGCAGCAGAGGAATTCAACTCCACGAGTTGCACTCCTGGCTTGAGGGCACGGCGCAGCACCGATTTATCTGCTTCAGCAACGGCACCGTCTACAATCACCAATTCACGCACATGGTGTGCGCTTTGGATATCCAACTGATCGCCAGATAAATCAACCAAATCGCGCGGCAGCACGGAGCTGATATGTGCTAGACCGCCAGTCGATGCGCTAATTGACGAACTCAAATAAGTTCGCTGATAACTCCCAGCAGAAGGTGTGGCTGCGTACGTCCCCATAGGCAGCAGTAGGGATGAAAGTCCACTTAATAATAGGTTTTTCATAGTGATCAATTTCCGTTTTGAGGCGATTGTGCCGCGGCTGTTTTTTTACTCGCAATAATATTGGCGGAAGTACCCGTCTGGTCCTGCCAGAAATCCATTTCTTGATATTTCACAAACAAATCCGGTGGCAAAATACTGCGCCGGCTTTTGAATTCCACCTTTTTCTTCACACTATGCAAACCTTTAACACCTATATTTTGATCAAACTCACTTTCAGCGTACTCGACATTATTAAAATCGTGAGCAAATAAAGGCTCATCAATAAAACGATAAATTAATTCCATTGTCCGTGCAGGATGCTGGGTCAGTAAATCGTAATCCACCAGCAAAAGGCGATCAGAAAATTCACCATAGTAAGCTTCTTTTAATGCAGTCCACGCGCTGCCAACAGACCCACCTGCATTAATCAATGAATCGCAACGGCTATACACCGTTTGGCGTGAGCCTGCATTAAACATACGGCTGTAATCGAAAGGATTTTTGCGGTAAATCGTTTCAAAGCTATCCATAATCCAAGCGGGGTTACGCACACAACAAATCATTTTGAAATCATCGACCAACTCAACCAACTGGTGCAGCCGTGCAGTCCAATGACGATTGGTATCAAAAATAACGGGATGGGATTTATCGGCGTAATAAGCATTAATCAACGCCTTACAAATCGTTTTGCGTTTTTGCTCATCAAAAAAAGAATAGGATTCGCTGCCAGCGCCCATCTGTTCGAGCGCACCATTCACCAAGCCTGCTACGGGGCTACTCATAGCTGCATGAAAGCGGGGGTTTTGAAGAAGAATACCAGCAAGTAAGGTAGAGCCTGAACGTGGCAGGCCTGAAATAAAGTGATAGCGAGAGCCCATTAATAACCCTTTTCTTATAAGGCGAAGACAGCATCCTCGCTAAAACCTAAAAATGCCCCTCATATAAACACAAGAGCAATAAATACCTCTCAGCCTAGCGCTTTACTCAAAGAACTCAAGTATTAAAACTTAACATCCAAGTGCGACTAACCTATTTCGCCACCATAAAAAAGCCCGAACTGGTTAATACACCCGTTCGGGCTGTTTTGGTATTACCCCCTATTACTCAGCTAAAACCTCAAAAGTCGCGCTATAGCTACCTGAGCGAGATTTAGCCGGCTTCTGTGCTTTTTCGTCTTTATAGCTTGCACCTAGCCAATAGACGCCCATGGCTTTCCATTGAATTTTGACAACGCCGTTTTTATCCGTTTCAAGCTCTAACTCTTCTGCTGCATTGCGGTAGCGTGTACCACCTGCAATTACAGTGACTTTTGCACCAACGGCAGGTTTGCCATCAATCAAAAACTTAAACTCTGCGGGTTCACTTACCGCCAAATCATTGGGGTGCGTGATTGGCACCAACTCTAAACCCACATTGGTAGGCGCAAGCGTTTGAACGGAGGGCTTACCGAGAGTGACGAAAGTTTCAATGCGACGCGAACCTTGGGTTACTTGTAGATTTTTAGCATCCTTTGGTACAGCAGTTGCGAAATCAGCGGGGTTGGCTTTTTCGCCACGCGCAGGCCATGACGCGCGCTT
Organism: uncultured Cellvibrio sp.; assembly: GCA_963506825.1. Taxonomy (GTDB): domain Bacteria; phylum Pseudomonadota; class Gammaproteobacteria; order Pseudomonadales; family Cellvibrionaceae; genus Cellvibrio. The sequence goes on along the minus strand of CAUOQW010000307.1, from coordinate 130 downwards.
ACCTTCTGCATCTTCCCAACGCGCACTCAAACCGCCAGACGCTAGAAAAATTTTGTAAGTGCCCTGTTGCAATAAATTCACATCGAAACTGGTGCGCAATTTTCCGGTAAAAATATTTTGCGCTTCTTCA
>CAUOQW010000306.1:0-4130 GCA_963506825.1 uncultured Cellvibrio sp. | reverse complement strand
ATCAGTATGAAGCGCATCCACCAACTTGATAGATTCCTCTTCCATAATAACCACCAAACTATCTACACGACGCAAAAAATAGCGATGCAATATGGTCGCCGGAATTGCCACAATCAAGCCTGCTGCTGTTGCTATTAATGCAACCGCAATACCGCCAGCAAGTACATTCGCATTACCTGCACCTTTCAACATAATATCGTTAAAGGTTTCAATCATTCCAAATACGCTACCCAACAAACCTAATAGCGGCGCAACATTCGCAATGGTGCCGAGCATACCGATATAACGCTCTAAATCGTGAATAACCTGATTAGCCGCCTCCTGAATAGAATCTTTCATAACATCGCGGCCATGGCGTGAATTACTCAGGCCAGCGGCAAGAATTTTTCCGAGCGGAGAAGACTGTTTAAGCTCACGCAATTTCGCTGCATCAACCTGATTACTTTTAATCCAACTCCACACTTGAGCTAAGAGCGTACGAGGTGCAACCTTGTTTGGATTTAGCGTCCAATAACGTTCAATACTGATGCCGATAACCACAATGGAACATAGGATGATGGGAATCATCATCACACCACCAGACAAGATGATTTCAAACACCGGAAACTCCTCTTAAGCTATATCAAGTTAAGTAACAGCAAACTTATTATTTGGATGTTTTTTGGGCAGCAAAAAAGCCGCAGAGATTGCGGCGTACATTACCACAAGACGTGTATAAAACCATGCTAGGCGTCAATTTTTGTGGACTCGGATGGGGTTTTATTGATCTGTAACTGAATGGTCTTTGGCATACCAATAACGCGCTTGCGACTGGCGGTATTGCGTGAGCTGATATGGCTGCTGCCCACGCCACGTAAACTCAAGCGCGCCAGCATAGGCAGTATTGTGCGGCAGAGCCCCTATTCTTGCGTAGCGCGCCTGTACATCTGCATGGGGATGACCGTGTTGATTGTGGAAGCCTGCGCTGTAAATAACCTGCTGTGGATGAACCCGAGCGAGAAAGCCAGCCGTGGATGAGGTTTTACTGCCATGATGTGGTGCTAACAGAATATCTACAGCGCTGATTTCTTCTCGCTCGCTTAATATTCGTTCAACATCTTTTTCAATATCACCCGCCAACAATATTTTCTGCCCATTGAACTCCACCAATAATACGCAGGAATGATTATTAGCTTTTGCACTTGGAGCAATCGGCCAGCTTATAAAACGAAAATAAACACCATCCCATTGCCATGGAGTTTGCGTGTGGCAATTATCAACCGCATGAACTGAACGAGTTTCAGCTTTATTTAATGCTGTTAATTTATCTGGCTCACCTAACAACAACTGATTGACCTTTATTGCCGCTAAGACTCCCCGCAAACCACCGGAGTGATCTTTATCATTGTGGCTAACAACCAGAGTATCCAACTTTCGTAATCCTTGGCTTTGTAAATAAGGCGCTATGATTCCACTACCCGCATCAAAATTTTCTGTGTATTCCGGCCCTGTGTCATAAAGTAATTGATGATTGGGTGTGCGAATTAATATTGCAGTGCCCTGCCCCACATCAAACACCAACATTTGCAAATCGGGCAATTGTTTTAAGGGAATTAATAACGCCAAGATTAATCCAACAACACCTAGCCATTTATTGCTCATAGCCCGCGGCATTAATATGAGCACAACGCTGAGCACAGCCAAGCAAATCGCCCAAGGGTTGATATTAATTAAAGGATTTAATTGCCCTGCACCTAAGGACAATAAATAATTCAGCCATTCATGCACAACAAACATACCCAACTCAGCGCAATTTAAGAAAAAACCCTCTAATGCACCAAAGGTAAAATGACACAGCGCGGCTAAAATTAAACAGGGCACCACAAAAAAAGTAATGACCGGAATAGCAATAAAATTGGCAGGGGGAGCTAGCAGCGATGAGGTATGCACCAATACGGCCAAAGGAATTAATAAACCAATGAACATAACCCACTGGGATTTTATAAAGAGCGCAAAATGATGGGTATATTTTCTTTGTATGGTGATATTTTTACTTATTGCTATGCGCCCAGAAAAACAAAATATCAGCATGGCAACCGCACCAAAAGACAACCAAAAACCTATATCGTATGCGGCCAATGGGTCGTATAACAGCACTAACACTAACGCGATTAACAACGTATCGCGCCCACGAAAAGTGCGCTGCCATAAAAGCGCAAACTGCACTACAGCCAACATAATGAGAGTGCGAATAGTAGGAATGTTGAACCCAGCGATAAGGCTATAAAATAAAGTGAAGCTCACCGAAAAAACATATCCTATCATCATTGATGGATATTTATGCCAAATAAGCTGCACACATCGGCCTAATAAATTTCCTACAAAAAAACCTACAATTGCAAAGAAACCTAAATGCAATCCAGAGATGGCGATCAGATGATTGGTGCCGGTTTGAAGCATCTCACCCCATTGTTCTTTATCGACCAACGAGGTATCACCCACCAAAAGCGCAATTAAAATCCCTTTTTGTGGGCTGTCACTGGTGTTAATTAACCATTGTTGCAATTCGTAGCGAAGGACATCTAACGAGAAGGAAGGTTGAGATTCTAATAATTTACTCTCACCTTTACGGATATAACCCGTTGCGCCTATTCCGCGACGCAATAGCGACGCTTGATAATCAAAGCCATCAGGATTCACAAAGCCGCGCGGGCTTTTTAGTTTCACAACCAAGCGCCAGTGTTCGCCAGTTTTTACACGCAGGTCACCGTAGCTGCTGACATTAATTTTTCGAGGGATATTTTCAAAGGCCGAGGAAGGCTCATAAGTTGAATAAGCGCGTGTGAGTTTTAAGGTAAATAATTGCCGACGATTATCCTCTTGCGGAAGATCAATTACCTGCCCTTCCACAACAATATCTCGCTCAGCCATAGCAGCGGGCAACTGGCTTGCCAATAATCGGTAGCCCGCCATAACGCCAAAAGCAAAACCTATTGTAAAAAAGCAAATTACAATAACGAAAGAAGAAAATAACGGAGAAAGTTTTTTACGGAAGAGAATAAGGCTTAGCGTAATTACCAAAATAGAAGCGATAAAAATTAGCGATGGCAGCTCTGGTAAATAGCCAACCAGAATTATTCCTAGAGAAAAACATAGCAATCGTAGCGTCATAACATCCCTGTTTTATGTCAATTAACTTAAGCAGACACCTGTTCCACCTAAGCCACAATATCCATTTGGGTTTTTGGCGAGGTATTGTTGGTGATAATCCTCTGCGTAATAAAATTCTGTAATAGGTAAAATCTCGGTAGTGATTTCACCTAAGCCAGCATCATTCAATGCCGTTTGGTAACTCAGTTGACTCGCTTCGGCTATGGCTTTTTGCGCATCGTTAAACGTATAAATGCCCGATCTATATTGCGTACCGCGATCATTGCCTTGGCGCATACCCTGTGTGGGGTTATGCGATTCCCAAAACACTTTTAACAATTTCTCTAACGAGGTTTTTTCAGGATTGAATACTACCAACACAACTTCGTTATGCCCCGTTAAACCCGAACAAACTTCTTCATAGGTTGGATTAGGCGTAAAACCAGCCGCATAACCCACTGCCGTACTAAACACACCTTCCTGCTGCCAGAAACGGCGCTCTGCCCCCCAGAAGCAGCCCAGCCCAAACACAATTTTTTCAAATCCCTCAGGAAACGGCTCTTGTAATGGCGAGCCCAGCACCTTGTGATGCCGGGATACAACCATCTTAGTATTGCGGCCCGGCAAGGCTTGTTCAGGCAAAGGCAATACTAATTTTTGCTGTGTAAAAAACATGTCAGTTACCGGTTAATTAAAACCAACGATTTAATTGGGATTTTTCCCACACACTAAACAAGGCGCGCTCAACTGCAACCTGCGCCGCTATGCCCAATTTTTCTGGCAAGGATTTTTTCAGTGTGAATTCCACTTCAAAAATATCGGCAGTTTCAACTTGATCCAACAAATATTCATCGCTGGTTTGCAACATATCAATCAAGTTTACATCTTTAGCTCTACGGCCAAACCAAATTTCACCCGTCGCAACCGTTGCTATATCTACTTGTGGGCGATGTTCAGATACAAATTCTTTAAACAGAACATGCGTATCTTCCAAATCTTCT
>CAUOQW010000305.1:0-4137 GCA_963506825.1 uncultured Cellvibrio sp. | reverse complement strand
GTCTGGCAATGCCGAATAGTGAAGGTGGTGCGAACCCGCCCAAATGTACAAAGAGATCAGCGCCCAGAAGGGCACGATCGACAATTGGTAAGAGTAGACCGGACGACCCGCTTGCTTGGGAACGAAGTAGTACATCATGCCCAAGAAACCCGCGGTCAAGAAGAAACCTACTGCGTTGTGGCCGTACCACCATTGCACCATGGCATCCGCAGCGCCTGCATAAGCAGAGTAGGATTTAAACAAGGAAACTGGAACAGCAGCCGAGTTTACGATGTGCAGTACGGCTACGGTTACGATGAAACCACCGTAGAACCAGTTGGCAACATAAATGTGTGAAGTGCGGCGCTTAACAATGGTGCCAAAAAATACAATTGCATAAGAGATCCACACCAGCGCCAGCAGAATATCAATTGGCCATTCAAGCTCAGCGTATTCCTTAGCACTGGTAATACCTTGTGGGAGAGTGATTGCCGCTAAAACGATAACCGCTTGCCAGCCCCAGAAGCTAAAAGGTACTAACCAACCGCCAAACAAGGTGGCTTGACAGGTGCGCTGCACAACATAGTAAGAGGTGGCGAACAATGCACAACCACCAAACGCAAAAATTACCGCGTTGGTATGTAAAGGGCGCAAACGTCCAAAATGTGTGTAAGGCTGGAGGAGATCATTCAACCCCGGCCAAACAAGTTCAGAAGCGATAAATACGCCTATGCCCATTCCAAATATGCCCCAAACCACGGCCATAATGGAGAACTTGCGTACTATATCGAAATCGTAAACTGGTGGATCACCAGCAACAGTCGCATGACTACCCATAGGACATTCCCACTATTAATAAAAAAACAAAATGATTAAATAAGACCTATCAATGCTACCAATGAGGCGATTTTGCGGCCAAAGCATTGTGCATGAGGGATAAGCCGATGCATTTGATATTTGTCAAACTCACAAGCATCAAATCTCCACATCTATCCCTTAAAACTAACCTGCCCCACCTTAATTCAAACCAGTGTAGGGCAGAATTTTACTTTTTGCGTATAACGGACTAAACCTTGGGCGCACGGCCTTTATTAGCGGCAATGCGCATACGCAGAGCGTTCAGTTTAATAAAACCTTCCGCGTCTTTTTGGTTGTATGCCCCAGCATCATCTTCAAAGGTAGCTACTTTCTCGTCGAATAAGCTATCGGCAGAGCGACGGCCAACAACATGCACAGCACCCTTATAGAGTTTCACGCGCACGTCACCATTTACGAAGTGTTGTGACTCATCGATCATGGTTTGCATCATTTGACGCTCTGGACTCCACCAGTAACCGTTGTAAATCATCTCGGCATACTTGGGCATTAGGCTGTCTTTCAAATGCGCAACTTCGCGATCCAGCGTGATGGACTCAATCGCGCGGTGAGCACGCAACATAATGGTACCGCCGGGAGTTTCGTAGCAACCGCGTGACTTCATGCCTACATAACGGTTTTCAACGATATCCAAACGACCAACACCGTTCTCGCCGCCGACTTTATTCAGATAAGTAAGCACCGTTGCAGGCGACATTTTTTCGCCATTAATCGCAACAACGTCGCCTTTTTCGTAGGTCAATTCAAGGTAGGTAGCAACATCTGGCGCCTGTTCTGGAGCCACACTCCAACGCCACATATCGTCTTCAGCTTCAGTCCACGGGCTCTCTAATACACCGCCTTCATAGGAGATGTGCAGCAAGTTAGCATCCATAGAGTAAGGTGATTTTTTCTTCTTGTTGAAATCAACCGGGATATTGTTCTTCTCACAGTAAGCCATCAAGCTCTCACGGGAGGTCAAATCCCACTCACGCCATGGCGCGATGACTTTGATACCGGGTTTAAGGGCATAAGCACCCAACTCGAAACGAACCTGATCGTTACCTTTACCGGTCGCACCGTGAGAAATGGCGTCTGCACCCACTTCGTTGGCGATTTCAATCAAACGCTTGGCGATCAAAGGGCGGGCAATAGAAGTACCCAGCAAGTACTCGCCTTCATAAATGGTGTTAGCGCGGAACATGGGAAATACGAAATCGCGGACAAACTCTTCGCGTAAATCGTCAATAAAAATTTGTTTTACGCCAAGCGCTTGTGCTTTAGCGCGAGCAGGCTCTACTTCTTCGCCTTGGCCAATATCGGCAGTGAAGGTAATCACCTCACAGTTGTAGTTCTCTTGTAACCACTTGACGATAACTGAGGTATCCAAGCCGCCAGAATAGGCAAGGACCACTTTTTTGATGGTAGACATAGGATGCTCCCGCTAATAGAAATCTGAGTCACTAGGCATTCGCGCGTGGCATAGCTAGTTGGGCGCGGGATTGTACTCGCTGGAGCGTTAAATTCCCACACCTCAACAAGGGTTTAAGTGTATTTATTCTGTGAAAAAGCACCGATTTAAAAGCCCCTCGGTAACTGGGGTCAAAGTAGAATTAGATACCGCTATTGTAACCAACCACAAATGATATACAATTAATTTAATGTATATCAAGCCACAGGAGAAGCGCCATGCAAGTCTGCAAATGGGGTAACAGTTTAGCGGTGCGAATACCCGCCAATATCATCTCCGCACTCAACTTGAAAGAGGGTGATGATATAGAACTCGTGCACACCGGCAAGTCATACGAAGTACTCAAGCAAGAAAGTAGAGAGTTTTTTGCTGAATCGCTAACTAAATTCAACGGTTTGCTACCAAAAGATTACGTTTTTAATCGGGATGAAGCCAATGAGCGATAATGTTTTTTTTGATACCAACATTTTGGTATATGCCATATTAGATACTGGCGAAAAGCAAAAAGTGGCGATGAATCTTTTAAAAGCGGGCGGCAACGTAAGCATTCAAGCCGTCAATGAGTTTTGTAATGTTGCTAGAAAAAAGGCAAAACTGGAATGGAGCGCAATAACCAGCATCGTCAGCGTTATCAAGAATTTAGTAGATATTCACCCCATCGGCCAAGACGAAAACGACAGAGCTGCTGTTATTGCCAATGAGTATGGGTTCAGCTTTTACGATTCTCTCATGGCGGCTTCGGCGGTGCGTCATGACGGCGATATTCTGTATTCAGAAGACTTACAACACAATCAATCAGTCGTTACTTTAACTGTTATCAACCCCTTTAAGTGACAAACGCATGGCGTAGACAAGCTTCAAAATGGTCTCACTGACACGGCATTTTCTTGCCACGTAGTTGCCAACAAGTGCACATAGTTCGTCATAAAAACCCATGCATGAATTTGCACTTGATATTTTTCAGAAAACTCTTTCAGCCAACTAGCGTAAGCGGCCATATCTTCATCGCCATTAAAACAAACTTGGCGATTGTTGCCGCGCTGGATAATATGTTGTGGGATACCAACAGGACACCAACGATTTAACCTTGCCATACTTCCTCCTTGAAGTTTTGGAACTTACTTTATGTTTACTCTTGACCCCAGATTTGCTAATCAGGCACATGGAGATCATTTACGTGGTTTTTGGCGGGCACAATCAATGGAGTCTGATTCCATCGATTAGGGTATTTTTAAGGAAGAGGTGAATTAATAAAGGGAATTACTTCAAATATCTCCGCCAATTTATGGGCATTTCTCAACCTTTAAGGAATAAGCCTTTAACGCACCCAGTTTTATTAAGGCCTCAAATTTGAGCCATTCACTTTCAACCAGTATGGGAACTATATAACCAGGGGGCAGAATGTATACAGACTCCAAACAGCCCTGTGCTTCAATCATGATAAGGCTATTCGGCAGACCGTTATCGCCATCTAAAGCCCACAAGGTAAGTTGCCGATTGCCTTTGGTGGTTTGCGACCTAGGCTTGTGACTCCAATGCTTGGACCAAAATGCGCTTGCATTTATTTTTGGTAATTGTGTTAAACCTAACAATCTGGCAGGTAAAATTTTTAAAGTGCGGGCGATATATTCATCACTTACAAAATCGTTTGTTTTATTTTTAAGGTTGAATGTTTGCCACTGAGCCAGTGACATTTCTACATTGGTAGAAACCGAATCGCGGCAAGTGACCACACCATAATAAATAAAACTCTGCGACCCCAAATCAACCATTTGACCCGCGACAGGCGTGCGAATAGTTTTCCACAAAGTTTCGCTCGCTTCAGATTCAAT
>CAUOQW010000304.1:0-4143 GCA_963506825.1 uncultured Cellvibrio sp. | reverse complement strand
TTAGCAAGACTTCCTGTGCACTAGGCGCAGCCGCCGCAGGCGGTTCTTTTGCTTTAACTTTATTGATTACCTTAATGAGCATAAAAATAGCAAAGGCGATAATGGTAAAATCAATCATAGTTTGCAAAAACTTACCATAAGCGATAGTCACCACCTCTTTGCCCTCAATAATCGCCGGCAAAGAAATTACCAAATCTGAAAAGTCTACGCCGCCAATCATCCAACCAATCGGCGGCATAATCACATCTGCGACTAATGAGGTAACAATTTTACCAAACGCGGCACCAATAATAATACCCACCGCCAAATCCACCACATTGCCTTTTACCGCAAAATCTCTGAACTCTTTTAGAACGCTCATATAAATCCCCTTTTATAAAGAACTGAAGCTACGGAAGACTAGGCTGAAATTAGAAAGTGCAGCGGCAAAATAACACGCACTTGGGTTTTTATACCTTATAACGCGCGCCAAACCAAGCAAACTCATTCGCGAAAGCGACAAACATCAGTCGTCTTCTCGGTTTACGTGCAAACCTACCCGCCCATCTTCATCCACAAATACATTCACCACCATGGGCTGACAACAGACCTCACAATCTTCAACATAGGATTGCTCGGCACAAGACGTGTCAATCAAGAGCGTAATCGGCTCACCGCAGTAAGGGCAATCGGCGGCGCATTCTTCAAGCAAGCTCATAGCATCTCCGAAAAATTATTCTGCTTTGGGCAAATCAATACCAAGAGATGCCCATAGCTCATCCACTCGTGTTTTGACGGTTGCATCCATTTCAATCGGCACACCCCATTCGCGATTGGTCTCGCCTGGCCATTTATTGGTGGCATCAAAACCGATCTTGGAACCCAAACCAGAAACCGGCGAGGCAAAATCCAAATAGTCGATTGGCGTATTTTCAATCATCACCGTATCGCGCGCCGGATCCATACGCGTGGTCATCGCCCAAATCACATCATTCCAATCGCGCGCATTCACATCGTCATCGGTGACAATCACAAACTTGGTGTACATAAACTGGCGCAAGAAACTCCACACACCCATCATCACGCGCTTGGCATGACCGGGATATTGTTTTTTCATGGTGACTACCGCCATGCGATAAGAACAACCTTCCGGCGGTAAATAAAAATCCACAATCTCCGGAAATTGTTTTTGCAAAATCGGCACGAACACTTCGTTCAAAGCCACACCTAAAACGGCTGGCTCATCCGGCGGACGCCCAGTGTAAGTACTGTGATAAATGGGATCTTTTCGGTGCGTGATTCGCTCTACCGTAAACACCGGAAAATTATCGACTTCGTTGTAATAACCGGTGTGATCACCGAAGGGGCCTTCGGGGGCCATATCATTGGGCGCGATAAAACCTTCCAAAATAAACTCGGCGGATGCAGGCACTTGCAAATCATTGCCAATACATTTCACCACTTCGGTTTTATCGCCGCGCAACAATCCCGCAAAACCGTATTCAGACAATGTATCGGGCACGGGCGTTACTGCGCCGAGAATTGTTGCTGGATCTGCACCGAGTGCAACGGAAACTGGAAAATTTTGCCCCGGGTTTTGAATTTGAAATTCGCGAAAATCCAAGGCACCGCCGCGATGCGAAAGCCAACGCATAATTAATCGGTTTTTACCGATTTTTTGCATGCGGTAGATACCGAGATTTTGCCGCTCTTTATGCGGGCCGCGCGTGACCACTAACGGCCAAGTGACAAGTGGGCCGGCATCGCCAGGCCAGCACGTTTGAATTGGCAATTTATCTAAATCTACCGCATCGCCTTCCAGCACAAATTCTTGGCTCGGTGCTTTGCTTAAGACTTTGGGTTGCATATTTAACACTTGCTTAAAGATGGGCAATTTATCCCACGCGTCTTTAAAACCTTTTGGCGGCTCCGGTTCTTTTAAAAAAGCGAGCAATTGCCCCACTTCACGCAAGGCAGAAACTGACTCCTGCCCCATACCCAAAGCTACACGCTCGGGCGTGCCGAATAAATTTCCGAGCACGGGAATTGAATAACCTTTAGGATTTTCAAACAATAATGCTGGCCCCCCTGCGCGCAGAGTACGGTCGCAGATTTCGGTCATTTCGAGGTTGGGATCAATTTCTTGAGTGATGCGTTTTAATTCACCGCGCTCTTCTAAAAGCGCAATAAAATCGCGGAGGTCTTTGTATTTCATTTGCAAAAAACCAGTAGGGCGAAAAGCAAAACGCCTTCCGCCGTTTTAACAATGGCGGAAGGCGTTTCTCTTTTCCGCCCTACAGAACCCTCTCCCAACCTCCCCCTCATTCAGGGGGAGGAGAAGAGAGTTATTTATTTGCGCTTCATCGACATAAAGAATTCGTCGTTGGTTTTAAAGTCTTTTAACTTGTCGATCAAGAATTCGGTTGCAGCAACATCTTCCATATCATTCAACAAGCGACGCAGAATCCATGCGCGTTGCATTTCATCTTCTTTCATCAGCAATTCTTCGCGGCGAGTACCGGAGCGGCGCACATTGATCGCAGGGTAAATGCGTTTTTCAGCAATTTTACGATCCAAATGCAATTCAAGGTTACCTGTACCTTTAAATTCTTCGTAAATAACTTCGTCCATTTTGGAGCCGGTATCTACTAATGCGGTGGCAATAATACTTAAGCTACCGCCTTCTTCGATATTACGTGCAGCACCGAAGAAACGCTTGGGACGCTCAAGCGCGTGTGCATCCACACCACCAGTTAATACTTTACCCGACGAAGGAATTACGGTGTTATAAGCACGCGCTAAACGCGTTACCGAATCGAGCAAAATGATTACGTCTTTTTTGTGCTCAACCAAACGCTTGGCGCGTTCAATTACCATATCTGCAACTTGTACGTGGCGCGATGGCGGCTCATCGAAAGTAGATGCAACCACTTCGCCGCGCACTGAGCGCTGCATTTCTGTTACTTCTTCTGGACGTTCGTCAATCAACAATACAATCAAATGACATTCGGGATTATTGCGCGCAATCGCCTGCGCAATATTTTGCATCATGATGGTTTTACCAGCTTTTGGCGGTGCAACAATCAAACCGCGCTGGCCTTTGCCAATGGGTGCAATCAAATCGATGATACGGCCGGTTAAATCTTCGGTAGAACCATTACCCGCTTCAAGAATTAAGCGCTCATTCGGAAACAGTGGGGTAAGGTTTTCAAACAGAATTTTGTTGCGTGAACTTTCTGGCTTATCAAAATTAATTTCATTAACTTTTAACAATGCGAAATAACGCTCACCTTCTTTCGGCGGGCGAATCTTGCCAGAAATGGTATCGCCCGTGCGCAAGTTAAAACGGCGAATTTGGCTGGGTGAAACATAAATATCATCCGGCCCTGCAAGATACGAAGAATCTGCTGAACGCAAAAAACCAAAACCATCCACCAAAATTTCCAGCACACCATCGCCGTAAATATCTTCGCCGCCTTTCGCATGGCGCTTAAGAATATTAAAGATGATGTCTTGTTTGCGGGAGCGCGCTAGGCTTTCTAGCCCCATTTCACGCGCGATATCAATAAGAGCTTCGATGGGCTTGAGTTTTAAGTCGGTAAGATTCATAAGTAAGGCTTTGTAGGATGGTTGTTGCGGAAATAAGCCGGATGGCTGAATTGTTTGGAATTAAATTTTCTAGAATAACTAGGATTTAAATCGGGTTTTAACTTTAATCGGGCGTTAATCTTGTAGACATAAACTCTATTGCGTAATTTTTCTGTTATTGGCCGCTTAGCAGTTTTACGGTATGACGCTCGCAAACTCGACTGGATGTATTCTGTAATAGGGTAAGAAACAGCAGGGAGTTAGATCTTATCCAGCGGGGGCTAAACCTTGTGCGGGTTCAACGCGGGACAAGCAGATGAACCGAGTATAGCGACTAAATCAGACAAGTGCAAAACGAAAACCCAAACAAATACGAAAAATGAGTTACTTTGTGTAAAAAAAAGAGGTAGCGCCTAGGGGAAATAAGAGCTTCCACTGCTAGTTTTTACGCAGCGGAAGCTTAGGTATTACAGAGAGCTATTGATAAACTCAATTAGCTGTGCCTTAGACAAAGCGCCCACTTTAGTGGCTGCTGGCTCGCCGTTTTTGAACAGAATCAAGGTAGGGATACCGCGA
>CAUOQW010000303.1:0-4143 GCA_963506825.1 uncultured Cellvibrio sp. | reverse complement strand
TTGCTTCTGGGCACGCTTATCTCCAGTCATTTAATTTCACTCATCAACCCTCTCAGCAATAGTTTCTTTAATCTTATTATCGCGTTTATCTGTGGTGGCGCTGGCATTCTACAAGCCCTACTCATTGCAAAACTGTCACGTCGTTATTATCAACGCCATTTCAACCTATCTACACCTACATCCATTATTTATGCCCTGATGGTCATTGCCTGCTGCAGTTTTGGCGCTACGCTTAGTAACATAACACTATGGCAAGCAGGCATTACCAATTTTACATCTGCGCTCCATACTTGGAGAGTATGGTGGATGGGGGACGCCATAGGCGTATTAATCATTGCACCCTTGTTACTCTGGGTTTATCACAAGCAAGATTTACATAAAAATTCGCAAGCCCATGCATTCCTTATTTTTTGTGCAGGCACAGGCATTGTCTTACTCACCTCTGCAGTTGTCGGACACGCAGAGCAGGGTACATTTTGTAAAAGCATAGCCGCCAATTTTGATTTTTCGACAAATAATTCAAGCACACTTAAAAATTATTTATTTAATAGCACAGACATCAACTTCAGCTGTTTTTTACCCAGCGTACAACAATGTCTTATTTTTATAATAGGGCTCACCATAATTACTTTACTAAATGCATATTTACAGGCGATCTATCACCAAGATCAATTTATTATCGACAATCAAAAACGGCTTGAAGAAGAAATTGATAGTCAAACTCAAGCACTGCGCTCTGCTAACGATTGGCTGCTAAAAGAAATTGCAGAAAAACACATAACCCAAGAACAATTAAAAGCCAGCGAAGCTCATATGCGGACCCTGCTGGATAATATTCCCGACCCGATTTGGTTTAAATCACCAGAAGGCGCTTACCTAAGTTTTAACAAAGCAGTTAGCAATTTATTTAATCGCAAAGAAAGTGATGTGGTGGGAAAAACTGCCGCCGATTATGTGGATAGCGATTTTGAGAAAACCATCCGCGAATATGAAAGCGTGGTGTTAGTCAGCAATCATGCCGTACGACGCGAATTGTGGATGTACATTCCCGAGCGAAATCAAAAGCGCTTAATGGATATTATTAAAGTAGCCGTGCGCAATGACAACAATGAGCCCACCGGAATACTCAGTATTGCGCGTGACATTACGGAGCAACAGCAACTTATTGATGAACTAGAAAAGTTTAAGCGCTTTGCTGAATACGCAAGTGAAGGCTTTTCAATTATGACGCTCAAAGCAGAAACCTTATATATGAATCGCAGCTTGCAAAAAATGCTGCTGAGCGATAAAAGCCTAGAACACAACGATTTCTTAAGTTATTTTCCAGAAGATTTGCACGCGCAATGGCATGAACAAATTCTTCCTGCGTTATTATTAAAAGGTTATTGGCAAGGTGAACTCGCTTCACTCCGCACTGATGGGTCGCGCTTTCCAACCAAAGAAACCTTTTTTATTATTCGCGACGACAAAGGCCAGCCGATTTATATCGGCGAAGTCCTGAGCGATATTTCCGAACAAAAACAAGTGGAAGCGTCCTTGCAATTAGCCAAGGAGACCGCCGAAGATGCGACGCTCGCAAAAAGCCGCTTCCTTGCCAACATGAGCCACGAAATTCGCACACCGCTCAATGCCGTGCTTGGCTACTCGCAATTACTGATGACCGACACACAATTATCGGCACAGCAACACGAGCGCATGAGCGCCATTTTAAATGCGGGCCAGCGCCTACTACATCTAATCAACGATATTTTGGATTTATCTAAAATTGAAGCGGGCGCGCTGCATTTTCGTCAGGATTATTTTGATTTACGTCAAGAGCTGCATGACATTCTGGCGCTCATGCATACCAAAGCTATCGCCAAAGGTCTCGCCCTGAACTACGACATCCAATTACCTAGCCCAGCTATTATCAAAAGTGATCGACAAAAAATTGGACAAATTATTTTAAACTTGTTGGGTAACGCAATTAAATTTACTCACAGCGGGGAAGTAAGCTTAAATGTACATTTAGACAGCAACGGAATTTCATTTAATATTATTGATACTGGCCCCGGCATAGCCGAACAGGAACTTAAACAATTATTTGCTGCGTTTAGGCAGGGAAAATCTGGCGAAGAAATCGGTGGAACCGGCTTGGGATTGGTGATATCCAAACATATTGCCGAGAGCCTCAGCGGCGAGCTAAACCTGGAAAGCACACTAGGTAAAGGCACGCGCGCACATTTACGTTTGCCATTAAGCATTGAATACAATACAGAATTGGATACCAACTTACAGATTGAGCATGCAAAGCTTAGGGAAAATTCGCACTGCAAAGTGTTGGTGGTGGAGGATGACTTTGCCAGCCGCGATCTGTTAGTAAATTTATTGCGCGATATGGGCTGTGATGTAATTATTGCCCTAGACGGCGTTGAAGGTTTAGAACAGGCCATCAACCAAACACCGGATATTATTTTCACCGATATTCGCATGCCCAAGCTAAGCGGCATGGATATGTTGAAAAAATTGCGTGAAACTGTTACTAAAGAAAATTTACCCGTTGTTGCAGTATCCGCATCCAGCCTTGAACACGAGCGCACCTTTTATTTGGGCGAGGGCTTTCACGATTTCATCGGTAAGCCTTATCAATTCCGCGATATCTATGCCGCATTACAAAAGTTTACGCGCGTACAATTTGTACCGGCCGAAAATAGCGAAGCCACTGCAAATACGCCGCACGTTGAAAAAGCCTGCTGGCACAATGAACAGGAATTATTGGGACTGCAACAACAGCTATTCGCGTTAAAAACCAGCTTAAACAGCGGCGACATGAATAACAGTAAAAAGCTATTCGCACTGCAAAGCACACAAACCCTTGGCAGTCATGCCTATCAAAAAATCCACAATGCGATACGACAATACGATTTAGTCGTAGCCGAAAGATTTTTAGATGAGTTACTAGAGGAGATTAGCGAGGCACTGAAGGCAATCGTGGAGTGAGATACTAAGCCTTAGATGTAATGAGGATTGAATACGATATAATCTCCACACACTCAGCTGTAGTGCGCAGATTAAAAATTTCGCGCCACAGAAGCAGCGCAGATAATTTTTAATCCATTTTTAACATAAAAGTGACGGGACCATCGTTAACCAAGCTCACTTGCATATCCGCCGCAAAAATCCCGGTTGCAAGCCTTGTATGTTTCGCGCGCATAGCCGTCACAAAATAATTATAAAGCTGCTCGGCTTCAGCAGGCGGCATAGCGCAAGAGAAACTGGGGCGCAAACCTTTTTGGGTATCCGCCGCCAGCGTGAATTGCGACACAACCAATACACCACCCTCAATTTGCTGCACATTGCAGTTCATTTTATTTTGCTCATCGGCAAAAATTCGGTAGGCGAGAACTTTATCAATGAGCTTATCGGCAGTGGCTTGGGTATCGGTTTTTTCGATACCCAAGAGCAGTAATATTCCCTGCCCGATTTCACCCACGCACTCATTATTTACTTCAACCGAGGCGCGCTTTACGCGCTGAATTAATCCCAACATAATTTCAAAGCAACCTGCTAGGCCGACTGATCAGGTCTTTCACCCAACTCTTTTGCCATATCATTGGTTGCGCGAATTAAGGCATCCACAATACCGAGCTCACGCGACGCATGCCCCGCCTCGCGGATAATATTTAATTCGGAACCCGGCCAGGCTTTGTGTAGCAAATAGGCGTTATCCAGAGGGCAAATAACATCGTAACGGCCATGCACAATCACACCGGGGATATCGGCAAGTTTATGCGCATCGCGCAGAATTTGGTTTTCTTCGAGGAAAGCATTATTCACAAAATAATGCGCCTCAATACGCGCAAGTGACAGCGCGCGATGTGGCTCGGTGAAAGAGTCCACTACATCTTGGTTGGGCCGCAAAGTCGCAGTGCGGCCCTCCCACAATGACCAAGCTTTAGCGGCGGTCATCTGCTGAATTTGGTTCTCGCTGGTGAGGTGACGATAATAAGCATTCATCATATCGTGACGCTCATCTTCGGGAATTGGCTGAGTAAAATCTTCCCAGTAGTCAGGGAACAGACGGCTTGCGCCATCCTGATAAAACCACAATAGATCCACTGGGCGACACAAAAAAATCCCCCGCAAAATTAAACCGAGCACACG
>CAUOQW010000302.1:0-4153 GCA_963506825.1 uncultured Cellvibrio sp. | reverse complement strand
CGGTTGTGGCTGCCAATGAAGCCGAAGTGGTGATTTTCAATCACACACTTTCTCCCAGCCAAGAGCGCAACCTCGAAAAAGAATTGCAATGCCGTGTGCTCGATCGCACGGGTTTAATTCTGGATATTTTCGCCCAGCGTGCGCGCACTTTTGAAGGCAAGTTACAAGTTGAGCTGGCGCAATTGCGTCATATGTCCACGCGCTTAGTACGCGGCTGGACTCACCTTGAACGCCAAAAAGGCGGTATTGGCTTGCGCGGCCCGGGTGAAACTCAGTTAGAAACTGACCGCCGTTTATTGCGCGGCCATATCACTATGATTGAACAGCGACTTGAAAAAGTACGCTCCCAGCGCGAGCAGGGCAGGCGTTCGCGTCAGCGCTCGGCAATCCCGACTGTTTCTTTGGTGGGCTATACCAACGCCGGTAAGTCCACCTTATTTAATCGCGTGACAGGTTCGGATGTTTACGCTGAAAACCAATTGTTTGCGACCCTCGATCCCACCATGCGCCGTATCGACCTTGCCGATGTGGGCGCGGTGATCATGGCAGATACTGTAGGTTTTATTAGCCATCTTCCCCATAAACTCGTTGAAGCTTTCCGCGCGACTTTGGAAGAGGCTGCTAATTCCACGCTCTTGTTGCATATTATCGATGCCGCTGCCGATGAGCGCTTGCGTAATATCGAACAAGTCGATTTGGTGCTGGAAGAAATTGGCGCAGCCGATCTTCCGCAGCTTAAGGTCTACAATAAAATAGATTTGATTCCTGAAGTCGCTCCGCGAATTGATCGCGATGATGCCGGTAAACCAGTAGCGGTTTGGTTGTCGGCGCAATCAGGTCTTGGTTGCGAGTTGTTGGATGAAGCCATCGCCGAATTGCTCGGCACGGAAATGGTGATCGCGCAGCTATTATTGCGCCCTCAGGATGGCCGTTTGCGCGCCGCACTTTATGAGCAACAAGCGATAGCTCAAGAGTCTTTTCGCGATGATGGTGTGTGCGTAGCGAGTTTACGTGTTCCAAAGAGTGATTTATTGCGTATATTGAGCGCTCAGAAAATTCCGTTTGAAGATCTTGTTTGGGCGGAGTAATTCTTGGCCTAAGCATGTTAATTTTATCGCCTTGGTTGAAATGCCAAGGCTTGCCCTCACATCAAGCAAAATTATCTAATTAAACTCTTAATAATCAAACTGTGTGGAGATTTGGTATGGCCTGGAATGAACCGGGGAAAGACAAGGACCCATGGGGCGGTCGTGGCGGTGGCAATGATGGCCCGCCAGATTTAGACGAAGCCTTTAAAAAGCTGCAGGACAAACTCAACGGAATGTTTGGCGGTGGCGGTTCTGGGCGCAATAACAATTCGTCGAATGGCTCCTTGGGGATTCTATTTGGCATAGTCGCGGCGCTAATTATTTTGGCGTATGGCATTTCCGGTATTTACACGGTGGATGCCAAAGAGCGCGCGGTAATTTTAAAACTGGGTGCTTTCCATGAAATTACTACAGAAGGTTTGCATTGGTCTGCACCGCTCATCACCACTGTGTTTGTGGTCAACGTTACGGGTGAGCGCCAGTATCCAACCCGTGGGTTGATGTTGACGCAAGACGAAAGCATCGTTGAGTTGCCCATCACCGTACAATACAACGTGGTCGATGTGAAAAAATATGTACTCAGTGTGCGTGAGCCAGAAGTGAGCTTGAAACATGCGACCGACAGTGCCCTGCGCCACGTAGTCGGTTCTACCGAGCTTGAGCAAGTGCTCTCGGAAGGTCGCGCCAAAATGGCAGCAGAAGTGAAGTTGCGTTTGCAGACTTATCTCGATAACTACGATGCGGGTATCCAAATTATCAATGTGAACATTCAGCAGGCGCAGCCGCCCGAAGAGGTTCGCTCAGCGTTTGACGATGTGATCAAAGCGAAAGAAGACGAAACTCGTTTGAAAAATGAAGCCGAATCCTACTCAAATGGTGTGATTCCAGAAGCGCGTGGTAGAGCTCAGCGTTTGCTGGAAGAAGCTGAAGCTTATAAGTCTGAAGTGGTTTCCCGTGCAGAAGGTGAATCCTCGCGTTTCGAAAATTTATTAGCGGAATACAAGCGTGCGCCTGAGGTAACTCGCAAACGTTTGTATATGGATGCAGTTGAGTCGGTAATGCTCAAGTCATCCAAAGTGATGGTAGATGTGGATAACAACAGCATGATGTATTTGCCTTTGGATAAGATGGCCAAGCAGTTGCCTCCTTCTGTTATTGAAGAGATGGTTGAGAGGCCAGTGCGTGAACTTGAGCCCGCTGCCAAGCCAATGATTCGTCGGGAGGCGCGCTAATGTCTACTAAAAGCCTATTAAGTCTAATTGGTCTGCTGGTGCTAATCGCACTGGTGTCGAGCAGCGTTTACATCGTGAATCAATATGAGCGCGCCGTGGTCTTGCGCTTTGGTGCTTTGGTCAAATCAGATGTTAAACCAGGTATTCATTTCAAGTTGCCTTTGACCGATAAGGTGCGCCGTTTCGACGGTCGTTTGTTAACTGCAGATATGAGCCCAGAGAGTTTTTACACCGTTGAAAACAAACGTTTGGTGGTGGATTCTTACATCAAATGGCGCATCAAAGACGTTGATACTTACTACCGCACCACCAGTGGCGACGAGCGTTTGGCGGCTGATCGTTTGGGTCAACGTGTTGCCGATGGTTTGCGTAACCAATTTGGTCGTCGCACCTTGCATGATGTGGTTTCAGGTCAGCGCGATGAATTGATGGCGGAGTTAAAAACGACTATCAATGAATCTGCGAACACCTTACTCGGCATCGAGGTTGTGGATATTCGCGTTAAGCGTATCGACTTCCCGCCAGAAGTAAGCCAATCGGTATTTGCGCGTATGGCGGCGGATCGCGAAAAAGAAGCACGTGAATATCGCGCTCAAGGTAAAGAGCAGTCGGAAGTTATTAAAGCGGATGCTGATCGCCAAAAGGTAGTCTTGGAAGCTAACGCCTTCCGCGATGCTGAGCGTTTGCGCGGTGAGGGCGATGCTAAAGCCGCTGCTATTTATGCTTCCGCTTATAACAAAGACCCAGAGTTTTACGCCTTTACCCGCAGCCTCAATGCCTATAAAAAGAGCTTCAGTGGCAAAGAAGATTTGATGGTCTTAGACCCAAAAAGCGATTTCTTCCGCTATCTGAATGATCCGCAGGGTAAGAAATAAGGGGTTTCAGTTGGTTACTGAGGGGAATTTGCAGGAATATCATTGCCTCACCTACAAATCCCCCTTCAATCAGTGTTAAAATGCTGCAACCGAGCCGAAAGCTCGGTTTTTTTATGTTCAGGCTGTGCCTATATTTTGTGTTTAGGCTTTGCCTATAGCCGAACGTCTTCCGAATTCTTGGATCTCTAGAGTCGCCTTATGACCTACGCCGATCGCTGGTTATTGCCGGATGGGGTGGAAGAAATTCTGCCTGCTAAGGCTCAACCTATCGAATTTTTGCGCCGCCAGTTGTTGGATCTTTATGCCACCTGGGGTTACGACTTGGTGATTCCTCCCTTGCTGGAATACACCGACTCACTTCTTATCGGTCTCGGCCGAGATGTAGACCTACTCACCTTTAAAGTGACTGATCAGCTCACGGGTCGCACCCTCGGTATTCGCGCCGATATTACGCCCCAAACTGCCCGTATCGACGCTCACAGCATGGCCGCCACTGGCGCTAACCGCCTCTGCTATGCCGGTAATGTGGTACATACCAAGCCGAAAAACCCTTTGGCAACTCGCACTCCTACGCAAGTTGGTTTGGAGTTTTACGGTGAGGCTGGGATTGCAGCGGATATCGAAGTCATTTCGCTCTTGCTGGAATCGTTGTGTGTTTCTGGCTTGCCGAAATTGCATATAGATCTTGGTCATGTGGGTATTTACCGTGCCTTGGCTGCTTGCGCAAAGCTGAATAGCGCGCAGGAAGATGAATTTTTTGATTTATTGCAGCGCAAAGCTACCACCGAAATCCGCGCTTGGGTTGCCGCTAAAGTGACTGATCCAACCTGTGCCGAATTGCTGTTGGTGTTGCCATCCTTGGCGGGGAATTGCGACATTTTGGTTAAGGCTCGTGAGCTATTTGCGGCTATCCCCAATGCGGTTGCGGCAGTCGATCAGTTGCAGCAAGTGGCTGAGG
>CAUOQW010000301.1:0-4154 GCA_963506825.1 uncultured Cellvibrio sp. | reverse complement strand
TCTGTTAAACCATCCCAACTTACCTCTTCATAACGTGTGCGAATATTTACTTTAATTGAACTACCAGTGGTCAATCCTTCGGTTAAGGTTGGTGCAGCTTGCGCGCCTTGTGCAGAAAAAAATAATGAACTTGCGGCAGCGCAAAGAAGATGAGCAGTGTGTTTTTTCATAGGGCTTTCTCCAGAGATTAGCGTTAGTAATGGTCACACTTGCCTAATTGTTTGCGATGAAATTCAAACTGCTTCACCGCACTTTTATCTAATCTTTAAAATTAGATTTTATCGGCACGAGTAATTTTCACTAGAGCAAAGCCTATGCCAAACAAAAAAATCGCCTAAAATTTTAAAAAAAATTCAATGTAAATCAACGTCTTATAAAAACAAGTATTTTAAAAGCAAAATTTCGTCACATTTTAGTAACGCACCCACTTGGTGACGACTCAAAAAAAGTCGCGCTAAAAATAAACATTCACGGAAAATCATGTGCGCCAATTGATTACAAAAAAATGCACCATCACTTTTTTAATTGCGCCATTTAAATGCAATTACTCACTTTTATAGCTGTGGCCATTTTTATCGTGAATCAAAACTGCTCATTTAAAGCCGCGCACTTAATTTGAACATTTTTAATTTCTACAATGCTCACCGCTTATTTGTGTTATGCACCACAAGCAACAACCCGTAGAACACGCATAAAAAAAGCCGCACAAAGCGGCTTTAGTAAAGTGTTTTAGTAGAATCACGCTGGTTTTTACTCCCAGCGCACAGTGCCATCTTGCCCGGCATTTTTTTCAATACGCACATTGGAGAAGACTAAGTCCAAGCTGTCGTCAGCAACCAAGGTGAAGGGGTCGAGCACCAATTCAAACAATTCTTCTTGGGTGCGCTTCAGACCAAAGTCGGTACCGGCATCAGGGAACAACACCAAATCGACCTTAACAGTTTTCCAGCCTTGGCCTGCAATTGCTTTAAAGGCTTCGGTAAGTTCAACTTCGGTGTAGCAGGATGGGCCACAACCGATACGAACCTTCGCCTTGCCTTTGGGCGTAGCATCTACCTTCACATCAAAAATTAGGGCAGAGTTGGAGTGCAGATAATCGCTCAGCACTTGGCGATTCAATGTTGAGAGCGCCACTATACCTTCTCCATTACCGTTCCATTGCGCACGGCGTGCATCTTCTTGCACATCGCGGTCTACGGCGGTTACGGTTAAAGAAGATACGCTGGCGATGTTGCCATTAAGCGTCGCGCGATCATTATTTTTTCCTTCCAAAATAATTGTGAAAGGATTCATGGGGCGACGTTTAAACAACTCCAATACATCTGTGGTGGCTTGGTGCTGAATACCCTCTTCTGATAGTTCACTACTCAATATATCGCTGTCTGAATAACTTAAACCAAAACCGTAAGCGAAAAGAGGATCATAGTTTTCATCGTCTACATTTAGCGGGGCTTGATCTGGGCGCTTGGGCCAAGAGAAGCTTAAACGGCCAGTGGTGTCGAATTTTGGCTTGCCGTTTTGCGCTTTAAAAATTACATCTGCCACGCCTGCACCTTCGGTACCTGGCTGCCAGATAACCGCAAAAGCATCAGCAGCATTTAATTCACGGTTAACCCACAAAGGGCGACCGGTAACAAATAAAGCCACCACCGGAATATTGTCCGCCTTGAGCTTAAGCAACAACTCCAAATCTTTGGTGTCGCCAGATTTCAATAAGACGTTTTGCACATCGCCCTGCATTTCTGCGTAGGGGTCTTCGCCGAAAATCACAATAGCTACATCCGGCTTTTGCTCGTAGTTGCCTTCGGCGTTCAGCGTGGCTTTACCGCCCGCTGCCTTCACAGCAGCTTCAATTCCCATCCACAGAGTTGTGGCCCCGGGGAAATCGGCCATGGTGTTGCCAGTTCCCTGCCAGTTAACTGACCAGCCACCGGTTTGCTTGCTGATATTGTCGGCGCCATCGCCCGCCACCAAAATATTGGCTGATGGGGAAATCGGTAAAAGATTGTTTTTATTTTTTAATAACACGATAGATTCACGCACCGCTTGGCGAGCCACTTCCCTATGTGCCGCTGCACCTAATAGTTCATCTTTACCCGATAGCGGACGTGTAGAAGGCAAACCTTTATTCCACAAATCCGCACGGAGTTTTACACGCAGCACGCGGCGCACCGCATCGTCGGCACGCTCGGTAGAAATCACACCCGATTTAATTTGCTCGACGGTATTGTTAAAAAGCGTTTTCCATTCCGGGTCGGGCACCATGAAAATATCCAAGCCGGCATTAATGGCTGCGGGACAATTTAATACCGTACTGCCTGCGACGAAACCGTGGCCGTTCCAGTCGCCCACCACTAAACCATCAAAACCTAACTTTTCTTTGAGTACATCGGTCAGCAAATATTTATGGCCGTGCATATGCTCGCCATGCCAGCTGTTAAATGAGGCCATCACCGATTGCACGCCTGATTCAATCGCGCTGAAATAGCCGGCAGCGTGAATATCGCGCAACTCTTCTTCGCTTACCAAGCTGTTGCCGCGATCAATACCATTTAGAGTGCCGCCATCGGCAATAAAATGTTTAGCGGTAGAAATAACGCGCGTTTTTGCAAGAAACTCAGAGGTATTGGCAAGACCTTGAAGACCTTCAACCATTCTGCCGGCATAACGGCGCACCAACTCTGGGTGCTCAGAATAGGATTCATAGGTGCGGCCCCAGCGGTCATCGCGCGCAACTGCAACTGTGGGCGAGAAATCCCAATCCAAACCCGTTACCGCAATTTCGGTCGCGGTGATTTCGCCAATGCGCTCAATTAAATCGGGGTTGTTAGTTGCGCCCAAAGCGATGTTATGAGGAAAAAGTGTAGCGCCAACGATATTGCCCACACCGTGAACGGCATCGGTTCCCCACATAATAGGAATAGCGATCTTACCATCGCTCTCATCCATAGAGGCTTGGTAATAAGCATCAGCAATGGCCAGCCAATCGGCGGCCTTGGAATAGCGGTTGCCATTAGGTACAGAACCGCCACCATTGAGCACCGAACCTATGTGGTAGTCCTTAACATCTTGCGCCGTTAAATGACGAATTTCGGGTTGAACCATTTGCCCAACTTTCTCTTCCACGCTCATGCGTGCCAATAGCTCATCGATTTTTTTCTCGATAGCGGGGTCTTTTTGTACTGCGTGGGTGAGTGTGGGCCACTGCACGGTGGTGAACCTCCAAGATAATTTAAATACCGAAATAAGATGTATAAAACGCCTATATAGTCATTATTGTACTATGGATATAGTCAAATAGACCTCAAAGTGATAAACCCAATTTATCACTCTTAAATGTTTTTTTATTGATAAATATTGATTATTCAGGGAATCAAACTACGAGCATTTTTATAGTTTATAGGAGTGCCACATAATATGTCGCTAAAGTACCCCTTATTGACAGCGCTGTCAATAAGTCATAGGCTTCCAAGTGCCGAGAAATACGGCATAATCACGCCTGAATGATGACTCGGTTTTATAAGGCACCTCTTCACCGCCGCTATAACTTTTCATTCCTTACATTACCCCCCAACGACCCTACAAAAATTATATGAGGACTGACGCATGAGCTTTTTATTGGTCGCAGATATAGGCGGCACCAACGCTCGCTTTGGCTTAGTCGAACAGGCTCCCAAATCTGGCAAACCCAACTACACCACCAGCCAGCAAATTACTCTGCGCTGCGCTGAATACTCTGACATGGGTACAATGATTAAAGCCTGCTGTGCAGAATTTAAAATCGAAATACCCGAATATGCTTGTCTCGCTATCGCTGGCCCTATTGATGAAGACGGCACCGCGCAACTGACCAACCTGGGCTGGAAGTTCGCTATTACTGAATTACGCGATCAGCTTGGTATGAAAACCCTGCATGTGATTAATGATTTTGCCGCCCTCGCCTATGCTGTACCTTTTTTGGCAGAGCAAGAAACCAAAGTTCTCTACGCGGCAGACTCAAACCCAGAAGCACCGATTGTGGTAATGGGCCCAGGTACAGGTTTTGGTATGGCCTTATTAGTCCCTGAAAATGGCAGCTGGAAAATCATCCCCACCGAAGGCGGTCACGCCAGCTTTGCGCCGACTACCGAAAAAGAATTGGCGATCAAATCATT
>CAUOQW010000300.1:0-4155 GCA_963506825.1 uncultured Cellvibrio sp. | reverse complement strand
TCCGTACCGTAAGCAAGAGCTGCAACCGCCTGTGCGCCACCGATAGTAATCACACGGTCAACGCCCGCAATTGCAGCGGCAGCTAGAACCATTGGGCTCAATTCGCCATCGGGCGCCGGCACCACCATAGTCAATTCATCCACACCCGCTACTTTCGCAGGTACAGCATTCATTAATACCGATGATGGGTAGGACGCTTTGCCGCCCGGAACGTAGAGACCAACGCGCTCCATAGCGGTAATTTGTTGACCGAGCACAGTGCCATCGGCTTCGGTGTAACGCCACGAAGCTTGCAACTGGTGCTGGTGGTAGCTGCGAATACGCTCAGCCGCGACTTCCAACGCTTGGCGTTGCTCAGGGGTAATTTGTGTAAGCGAATCTTTAAGTTGCGCAGCAGTAATCACCAATTCGCTCATAGCTTGCGCGCTGCGGCGATCAAACTTATTGGTGAATTCCAACACTGCCGCATCACCACGAGTTTTAACCTGATGAATAATATCGTCCACCACACCTGCAACACGGGTATCGCTAACGGATTCCCAGGCTAATAAATCATCCAAACGCTGTTTAAAGTCGCTTTGGCTGGCATCTAAACGGGTGATAAGGGATTCAGACATGGTTTTGCTCGTTCAATCGAATTTACAGAATAATCAGGGATGGGAAAGAAAAATGCTCATTGCAATTCACAATGAGCAAGATAGCCACTAATCAGCCTTAACGGCTTTGGCGATATGATCGATGATGGTTTGGATCTGCACATGCTTCATCTTCATAGAAGCTTTATTGACGATCAAACGCGAGCTGATATCGGCGATAAACTCACGCGGTTCCAAGCCATTGGCGCGCAGGGTATTGCCGGTATCGACGATATCCACAATCTCATCCGCCAAGTTCATAATCGGTGCTAATTCCATGGCGCCGTAGAGCTTGATGATGTCGGTTTGGCGACCTTGGGCGGCGTAATATTGCTTGGCGATATTCACATATTTGGTGGCCACGCGAATGCGCCCAGCCGGAGTCGTCGCACCTTTTACCCCAGCGGTCATTAATTGGCAGCGGGCGATATTTAAATCCAGCGGCTCATACAAACCATCGGCACCGTTTTCCATCAAGGTATCTTTGCCGGAAACGCCCATATCTGCCGCGCCACATTGCACGTAGGTGGGAACAGCCGCCCCGCGCAAGAGCAAACAGCGAACGCCAGCTTGGGTAGTGTCAAACACAAGCTTGCGGCTTTTTTCCATATCTTCCAGTGGCTCAATACCCGCTGCTGCCAGCAGAGGTAGAGTTTCTTCCAGAATGCGCCCCTTTGTGAGAGCAATGGTGAGCGTTTGAGTCATATTAGCTTGCCTTAACACGGCACACACTGGCGCCAATACTTTGAAATTTTGCTTCAATTGCCTCGTAACCACGGTCAATGTGATAGATGCGATCAATCAAGGTTTCACCATCGGCCACCAAACCGGCAATCACCAAACTTGCAGATGCGCGCAAGTCAGATGCCATGACCGGCGCGCCGCTCAAGCGTTCAACGCCCGTTACCGCAGCAGTATTACCTTCCAGAGTGATATGCGCGCCCATACGATTCAGCTCATTCACTTGCACCAAACGGTTTTCAAAGATGGTTTCAGTGATATGGCTTACGCCTTCGGCCACCGCATTCATCGCCATAAATTGCGATTGCATATCGGTTGGGAATGCTGGGTAAGGCGCCGTTTTCAAGCTCACCGCTTTCGGGCGCTTACCGTGCATATCAAGCGCAATCCAATCGTCGCCATGGGTAATATCTGCGCCGGCTTCTTCGAGCTTAACAATCACCGCTTCCAGATAACTGGCGCTAGTGGCAGTCAATTTAACGCTGCCGCGCGTTGCGGCTGCGGCTACTAAATAGGTGCCGGTTTCAATACGGTCAGGCATAACACGGTAGGTACAACCATGGAGCGATTCAACGCCGTGAACCGTCAAGGTTGACGTACCAATACCTTCAATTTTTGCGCCCATAGCAACCAGCATATTCGCCAAATCGACGATTTCTGGTTCGCGCGCGGCGTTTTCAAGAATGGTTTTGCCATCGGCTAACGCAGCAGCCATCAACAAGTTTTCAGTACCGCCAACAGTGACCGTATCCATCAAAAAGTGCGTGCCTTTCAAACGGCCTTCAGAGGTTGCGCGGATGTAACCACCATCGATCTCAATTTTTGCACCCATGGCCTCAAGGCCGCGCAAGTGAATATCCACCGGGCGCGAACCAATTGCACAACCGCCGGGAAAAGACACATTAGCCACGCCATAGCGAGCCAGCATAGGGCCGAGCACCAGAATGGAGGCGCGCATGGTTTTTACGAGATCGTAAGGGGCGGTGAAGTCGGTGATGTTGTTGGAATCCAACACAAAACCGTGACCATTAGTGCCTTCGATTTGCACCCCCATAGAAGCCAAGAGCTTGTTCATGGTGGTGATGTCATTCAAGTGCGGAACATTGTGTAGCGTGACTGGGCTATCGGCTAAAAGCACGGCAGCCAGAATCGGCAAGGCCGCATTTTTTGAGCCAGAAATACAGATTTCACCACTGAGCGGACCACCGCCCAGAATTTTAAACTTATCCATTACTTATCCAAAACTAATAAGGTACGAGAGGTAAAACGTTACGAGAGCTAATTTGAAGGCGCTAAATTATTGTTGTTGCTGCCATTGCTCAGGGGTAAAGGTCTTCACGAAATCAACCGCGTGAATAGTGCCATCCGCAAATTGTTGAGATAGGGTTCCCAGCACTAATTGCTGCTTTTTAACAGGCGTTAAACCTGCAAATACAGGGCTAATGACCACCAAATCAATATGGCTGCCATTAACGCCCACTTGGACTTGGCTATCAGGAATTTGGCTTTCAATAAGCGCTTTGATTTGCTCAGCTTGCATAGAAAAACTCTCAGGGCGCAGCCCTTGATCAAAAAAAGAGGGGGAAAATGAAAGGCGTGAATCTTACCCGAATAGGGGCAAAATCGCATCAATAAGTGCACAACAAGCCAATAAAAAACCCCAAGCTGTAAGACTTGGGGTTTTGTGATGCAGGAAAAGGTTTTGACTTAGTTAGATTCCAACCAGGTCGCAATTACCTTATCCACATTCTTGTCGTTTTTAATCATGGCTTGATCGAACTGGCTGGTGAAAGATTCACCCAAGTTAACGCCGTTCAAGACCACGTTAATCAACTTCCAATCACCGCTGTCACCCAATTTTAAGGTGTAGGACAGCTTGTGAGTATTGCCTTTGTCGCTAACTTCTTGATCCACACTCACACGGCGTGCATCGGCAGGCATAGTGACCGGCAGGGTTTTGATAGTGCTATCCGCGTAGTTGGCGATGCCCTTGGCGTAAGTTTTAATCAAACCACTTTTAAACACTGCGGTAAATTTTTCCATTTGCTCTGGTGTAGCCGTTTTAGCGGATTTACGCATTACGGCTTTGGCGATAAACGGAAAATCCACCACAGCTTCGAGTGTTTTTTGCACATCGGCGTAGTAAGCGTCAGTTTTTTTACCGGCGGCATTGTGTTTTTTCACAGTGGCGAGCATATCAACAGTCGCTTGCTCAACAATTGCTTGAGGTGTTTTTTCAGCGGCAAAGGCTGCAGGTGTAACAACCATCAAGGCCAAAGTTAAAAGTGCGCCGGTCAAGTTTTGGTAAAGTGGTTTCATGAAGTTAGCTTCCTAATTAAAAGTTCCAATAAAATACTCCGAGCTTATCCAGCACAGTTGCTCTTAATACGACCAACAAAAGTGCTTATCCTTTAATGCTTGAACGGTGATTTACTCCACCTTTTCCAAGCTCAGCGAGCAGTTTGAGCATTACACGGAATTGTAAAATGGGGATTCAATCCCCAATATCAAGCGAGTTGAACCCAAGATCGCTATAATGCCCGCCTTGCGCCGCCATCTGTAGTGTTAATCGTCATCACGAGTATCAATCTATGCCCACATTCGATTTTATCAGCTCAGGGCTTCGCACCCTTCGCATAGAATCTGACGCCGTAAGAGCCTTGAGCCAGCGCATCGATCAGGAATTCAATAAAGCCTGCGAGCTCATACTCAACTGCCCCGGCCGCATTATTGTGACTGGCATGGGTAAATCCGGTCACATCGGCAAAAAAATTGCAGC
>CAUOQW010000299.1:0-4158 GCA_963506825.1 uncultured Cellvibrio sp. | reverse complement strand
GACCAATACATTCTGCGCAACGCCGATGCTTTCTTTGCGGTTATCGACCGTTTCCCCAATGTGCGTGCCATTGTTTGGGGTCATGTGCATCAGGATTACAGCAGCCAGCGCAATGGCGTAGAGCTTGTTGCAACGCCTTCTACCTGTGTGCAATTCAAGCCCCTGTGCGATGACTTCACGGTAGATACCCTTATGCCCGGCTACCGCTGGTTTGATCTTCACGACGACGGCACACTCAGCACTGGCGTTGAGCGCGTGACCGGCAAGCAATATGTTATTGACTACAAATCTGCCGGTTACTGATTCCCTATGGCAGCATTGTTGTATATCCACGGTTTCCTCAGTGGGCCCTCATCCTTTAAAGCACAACAAACCCAAGCATGGCTTGCGGCCAATCACCCCGAAATAGACTATCATTGCCCCCAGCTTTCGCCTTACCCCGCTGAAACCCAACAGCTACTTGAGCAACTAGTGGAGTCACTGTTGCCGCAGTCTGTGTATTTAATGGGTAGCTCCTTAGGCGGTTTTTGGGCGACTTGGTTGGCGGAAAAATATAATTTGCGCACGTTGCTGATAAACCCAGCGGTAAGCCCGCAAACATTTATGCCGAAGTACGTGGGAATGGAATTGAAAAGCTATCACTCGGATGATGTTTATCTTTTGCACGATCATCATATCGATGAAATTAAATCGGTTGATGTACCGCCCAAGCGCTTAGATAATTACTGGCTGCTAGTGCAAACTGGCGATGAAACTTTGGATTATCGCTATGCGGTACAAAAATACGCTGGCTGCAAACAAACAATAGAGCAGGGCGGTGATCACGCTTTTCAAGGCTTTGAACGATATTTAGAAAGTGGCTTGGCGTTTTTACGCTCGAACTAAATTTAAGAAGAAAACTAAAAGACTATGGCAAATTATTCCGCAGAAGATATTGAAGTACTCACGGGTTTAGACCCAGTAAAAAAGCGCCCCGGTATGTACACCGAAACCACGCGCCCCAATCACCTTGCACAAGAAATTATCGACAACTCGGTGGATGAAGCGCTGGCAGGCCACGCAAAATCCATCGAAGTTATTTTGCACAAAGATCAATCCGTTACAGTGACGGATGATGGTCGCGGTATGCCGGTGGATATTCACCCTGAACAAGGCAAGCCCGGCATTGAAGTGATTTTGTGTACGCTCCACGCGGGCGGAAAATTCTCCAACAAAAACTACCAATTCTCCGGCGGTTTGCACGGTGTGGGTGTGTCGGTAGTGAATGCACTTTCCGATAAGTTGGAAGTAACCGTTAAGCGCGATGGTAATGTTTACCGCATGGGCTTTGCTAACGGCGATAAAGCGACTGATTTAGAAATTATCGATACCTGCCCAAAACGCCAAACCGGCACCAGTGTAAAGTTTTTACCGAACCCAATGTATTTTGATTCGCCGAAATTTTCGGTAACGCGTTTGCGCCATGTGTTACGCGCAAAAGCAGTTTTGTGCCCAGGTTTAACGGTTTCATTTTTAGATGAACAAACCGGCGAAAAAGATGTTTGGTATTACGAAGATGGTTTAAAAGATTATTTAGCGGGTGCAACTCAAGGTTGGGAAACCTTACCTGCAACGCCGTTCGTTGGCGATTTCAGCGCAACTACCGATGCCGTGAGTTGGGCTGTGCAATGGCTGCCCGAAGGCGGCGAAGTTATTCAAGAGAGTTATGTAAACTTAATTCCAACCGCGCAAGGTGGTACACACACCAATGGTTTACGCACCGGTTTATTGGATGCGATTCGCGATTACTGCGAATTCCGTAATTTAATTCCGCGCGGTATCAAGCTCGCACCAGAAGATATTTGGGCTAGCTGTTGTTTTGTGTTGAGTTACAAAAACCAAGACCCGCAATTTTCTGGGCAAACCAAAGAGCGTTTAACATCGCGCGAAGCGGCTGCGTTTGTTTCTGGGATCGCAAAAGATGCCTTTGCACTTTGGCTAAACCAACACACCGAAGATGGCGATAAGCTTGCCGATTTCTGCATTAACAACGCACAGAAGCGTGTTAAATCCAGCAAAAAAGTTGCGCGTAAAAAAATTACTGCAGGCCCAGCCTTGCCGGGTAAATTGGCGGATTGCTCCAGTGGTGAACCAGCACTTAGCGAATTGTTTTTAGTAGAGGGTGATTCGGCTGGCGGCTCCGCAAAACAAGCGCGCGATCGCGAATATCAAGCCATCATGCCCTTGCGCGGAAAAATCCTGAATACTTGGGAAGTGGATTCGTCTGAAATTTTAGCAAGTCAGGAAGTTCACGATATTTCGGTCGCAATCGGTATGGATCCCGGCAGCGAAGACTTAAGTGAGTTGCGTTACCACAAAATTTGCATTCTTGCGGACGCAGACTCGGATGGTTTGCACATTGCGACTTTGCTCTGCGCCTTATTTGTAAAACATTTCCCTGTGTTAGTGCGCAACGGTTATGTGTATGTTGCTATGCCGCCGCTGTACCGCATCGATTTGGGTAAAGAAGTTTTTTACGCGCTGGATGAAAGTGAAAAGAACGGAATTCTTAATCGCCTTACTGCCGAACATAAAAAAGGCAAACCCAACGTGCAACGCTTTAAAGGTTTGGGTGAAATGAACCCGCTGCAATTGCGTGAAACCACTATGGCGCGCGATACTCGCCGCTTGGTGCAGCTCACCATTGGCGACGATGACGGCACTCATCAAGTGATGGATATGATGCTGGCAAAAAAGCGTGCGGGTGACAGAAAAACTTGGTTGGAAGAAAAAGGTAACTTGGCAGAGATAGTGTTATAAAATTTTTACAATTAGTATATAAAAAGGCGATTCCAATCATACTTGCTTGGAGTCGCCTATTGCAGAGAATTCCTGCTAGAAACTTGACGAAACCTTCCATTAAAACAGTATTCATTTCCCTTGTATCTAATTCCATCATAAATTGGCTAATGCCATCATACTTGGCTAATGCGCCCATACTTAACTTTTAAACTTAGCTTTAGTGCTGAATATGTAAAAACTATAGTCGCAATGCCAAACCATAGTATTTGTGGCTGGTGATGAATATTCGCCAATGCAATTATGCTAACAACTATACCCACAAATATAAGCAGCCAATAAAATTCAGCACGCCGAGTCAGTTGAGTTTTCAGGGTTAGTATAATTTGTTCAAGCAGAAGCATCATGAACCATAAAAGTGTACTAACGCCTAAAAGCCAAATGGCAGTTTTCGGGTAAAGGGTTATAACAGGCGCGCACCATAATCCGAAACATAAAGCTATAGCCCATCTTTCTCTGGCCAATACTTTTTGTGCTACTTGATTTATTTGTTGTCGGCTTCCGCCAATACGCAACCAAATAAAACGTTTTTTTGCACGAACGGTAAAGGCAAAATGAATCTGTACCATTACACCCGTCATCAAACTTATAAATATGAACTGTGGATTTTGAAAGAATTGTTCTGCTGAATGTTTACCTGTCAATAAAACTGAGTAAGCTAATGCAATTGGAAACAAGAAAGCCGTGAAGAGGGCGCGATAACAACGAGAGGCATTGCCATCTGACATTCCAAGCAAAATGCTGCCAACTGCCGTTACACCGCGTTCCTGAAAACTCCCGTTTAATCCGGGCAAATATTTTGATATGGATACTGCTCTTTTTGTGTAAAAGATCGGTTTTTTAATAATTCCTAAAAAATAAATGAAGCAACCAAGGCCTACCATTGCTATCCCAATAATGGCTGACAATAACCATTCAATTGGCAATGCACTTAATTGCTGATGCTTAACTGCACAAATCATTATCAGTAACCATGCAGGATAACGTAGGTAACCCGGCAAGAAACCTAAGAGGCTGGTGATAAGAACAACACTCAATAGTGATAGCCACATTATTCCTATCGATATGTTTTCCGATATTTTCTCTAACTGAATTAGCTTCACTTGATTTTGTTTTTCTAAAAGCGTTAAACCAAGGAGTAAAAATAGGGATAAGGAAGCTAATGCCATCAGGTAACTGATGATGAGATCTTTGCTAAAGTTGGGCAATAGTCTATGCCGCCTAAGACTGGCAAGCTGGCGGAAGTGAGGGCCTGCAAATAGAAGAGTGAATCCCGTTAGAAAAGCAGCGCCTGCTGTGACAAATAATTCTACATGCGTG
>CAUOQW010000298.1:0-4180 GCA_963506825.1 uncultured Cellvibrio sp. | reverse complement strand
TAATATCCGCCATTTCATACAAAGAACCACTTAAATGACCAAGGAGACCTCATCAATGCGTCAATTAGCACAACAACTTTCGCCCTGCTTTTTACTCTGCGCCGCCTTAACTGCGCCAGTATTCGCGGTGGATGCAACCACTGAATTGCTCGCGCAAAAAGGTGTTATTAGCGCGGAAGAATACGAAAAAATTCGCAAAGCACAGAACTCTCAAGCCACAGTTGATATGAGTGATGGTTTAAAAATTATCAGCGGTGATAAAAACTTCAGTGCGCAAATCGGCACCATGTTGCAGCTGGATTTTGATGGTTACAACAGTGATATTAAAGATAGCCTTGGCCGCGACCTTGCCAACTCAGGCTCGGAATTTCGTCGCGTGCGCTTATCTATTAACGGCACACTCTATAACGCATGGGATTACAAAACTGAAATCGATTTTGCTAATGGTGCGCAATTAATTGATGGCTATGTTACCTATCGCGGTTTTAAAACATCCGTACCCATTCAACTAACCTTCGGCCATTTTAAAATTCCATTCAGTCAAGAATCTTTAGCAGCAGACAAAGGCTTAAGCTTTATGGAGCGTTCATTACCCAACGCATTTTTAAACGCGCGCGCACCGGGTGCAATGATTACCGCAGGCAGCGATAACTGGAGCAGTTCATTGATGCTACATGGCGAACAAATTACCGGCGCCGCTAATGCTTTGAGCGATGAAGGTGGCGGCGCAAGCTGGCGCACCACCTGGGCACCACTGATCGGCCGCGGCGAAA
This sequence comes from uncultured Cellvibrio sp., assembly GCA_963506825.1. Taxonomy (GTDB): domain Bacteria; phylum Pseudomonadota; class Gammaproteobacteria; order Pseudomonadales; family Cellvibrionaceae; genus Cellvibrio. Next base: position 3,407 of record CAUOQW010000298.1, on the reverse strand, counting down.
CCCTACACTTTGGTGCTTCACTGGCAACGCGTGCACCCAGCCAAAATAATACAGCATCCACCACCACACCCATTACCTACAGCGATACTGTACGTTTTCGCGCAAAACCCGAATCCAATATTATTGAAACGCGCTTGGTGGATACCGGCAATATCGCTAATGTTGAACGCACGGATTTATGGGGACTGGAGCTGGGCGGCAGTTTAAATACACTTGGTTTTAATGCGGAATATATTAATACCACGGTACACCGTAAAAACAATCTCGATGACTTGGAATTTAGCGGTTGGTTTGCGCAAGCGACTTGGAGTATCACTGGCGAACAGCGCACTTATAAAGGCGATAAAGGTTTATTTGATAACGTAAAACCCACTAAATCTTTCGATCAAGGCGGCATAGGCGCATGGGAATTGGGTTTGCGTTTATCTGAAGTGAATTTCAGCGATGGCGATTTAGTTTTGCGCAATAAAGTCTTAGTGCCCGAAGTTAACGGCGGTAAAGAGCGCAACGCAACGCTCGCACTTAATTGGTATGCGAACCAATACCTGCGCACCAGCATAAATTACGTGCAAGTGTTAGATATCGAGGGAGGGAGTTTTGATGCGAAGAAATTAAATGCGCTGCAATTGCGATTACAAATAGCTTATTAATGATTTACTCGCAAGCCACCCCTTAGGCATAAGTACTGGCTTGCGAATTAAACAATTACTCTTGCTTCAATGCCCAATCGTATAAAAAATTCTTCTTTAACCCGGTAATTTTGGCACCCAAAACTGAGGCTTGTTTTACCGGTAATTCCTCCAATAACACGCGCATAATTCGCACTTGTTCTGGCGATATTTCTGCATCCTCCGGCTTACTCGCACCATGCACTAACAACACAATTTCACCGCGCTGTTGATTGCTATCCGCAGCCACCCACTCCACCATGGCGGCAAGTTTATCGCTTTTAATAGTTTCAAAGGTTTTAGTGATTTCGCGTGCAATCACCACTTCGCGCTCTGCGCCAAATACGCTTTGCATATCCTGTAGCGTTTCTAAAATGCGATGCGGCGCCTCGTAAAAAATCAGCGTGCGCGTATCAGCAGCCAAGGCTTCTAACTGCGTAGTGCGCGCGACTTGCTTTGCCGGTAAAAAACCTTCGAAGGCGAAACGATCTGAGGGCAAACCCGCTGCACTTAACGCGGCTATCATGGCGCAAGCGCCGGGAATGGGTGCAACCTGAATATTATGTTCGCGCGCTTTGCGCACTAAGCGATACCCTGGGTCTGAAACCAGCGGAGTTCCGGCATCTGAAATCAAAGCGACATCTTCACCGGCTAATAATCGTGCAATTAATTGTTCGGTGCGATGTTCATCGCTATGATCGTGATACGCGATTGCAGGTGTTTTTATGTCAAAATGGGTAAGTAAGCGTGAACTGTGACGAGTATCTTCCGCCGCAATAACCGCTACGGTTTGTAGAGTCTGTATGGCACGCGGTACCATGTCGTCCAAATTGCCAATAGGCGTGGCCACTACGTAAAGTATACCGCTGGTTTTCGCTGCAAATGTACTCATAAATAGGTTATCCGAAGGCAGTATTTGCCAGATTTTTAGTCGTGCGTCAGGAGTTGTAACCCATGCTAAACCGACCAACACAATGTGTATTTATTGCGCTGCTGGCGCTAACACTCAGCAATTGTGGCGGCAGCGAGCGCATTAAACCTGATGAGCCCGCACCAGTCGTTAAAAGTGGGGCACAAATTAAAGCACCCACCAGCAAAGAACAACCATTAAAAGAGCAACAGCCCACTAAATCATTGCCCAGCACACTGCCTCATCAACCTAAAAAAATAGCTTTATTGGTTCCCATGCAAGGCCGCTTGGCGGAGGCAGGTATAGCGGTGAGCGATGGTTTTTTTGCGGCCTATTATCAATCAGGCAACACTAACTTGCCAAAGGTAAGCCGTTACGATTCCAGCCAAGATGCCGCAGCCGCCTATCAACAAGCCGTTAACGATGGTGCCGAACTGATTATTGGCCCCGTCGATAAAGATGGTGTGAATAAAATCAGCCAATTGCCATCCTTAAAAATACCACTCTTGAGCCTCACCTATCCTGATCAACAACCGGTACAAACCCTCGCTAATTTTTATCAATTTGGCTTAGCAGTAGAAGATGAAGGCCGCCAAGCGGCGCGCCAAGCTATGCTAAACGGCCACTCCCGCGCATTAATTGTTTCCACACCGCAGGAAGTGAGTGAACGCAGTGCGCAAGCATTTGCGACTGAGTTCCAACAGTTGGGCGGTACCATTACGGGCAAAACGAATTTTGCCTCGCTGGATAATTTTTCTGAAAACTTCAGTCAAATTATGCAGCTCAATGAAAGCAAAGCACGTGCAATTTTGTTGCAACAACAGCTGGGCACCAAGCTAGAATTTACACCGCGCCGCCGCGCCGATGTCAGTATGATTTTTATGGCCGTTACCCCAGAGCAAGGTCGTCAAATCAAACCAACTTTAGTATTCCAATACGCGAATAATATTCCCGTGTACGCTACCAGCAGTATTTATTCCGGCAGCATTGATGCCATTAAAAATGAAGATTTAAACGGTGTTTTATTTAACACTTTGCCATGGGTATTTGATACCGCTAATCCAGTTAAACAAGCCGTCGCGCAAACCAGCAAATCCGCTGCAGTTTATGGTCGTTTACATGCATTGGGGGCCGATGCATTTCAGCTTTCATCTCGCTTGGCGCAACTAAAACAAACACCGCATACGAAAATTGATGGCGCGACTGGCACGCTGCAATTAATGCCAGACGGGCGCATTGAGCGCGAACAAATGTGGGCGCGTTTCAATCAAGGCTTAGCAGAGCCGCTCGTAACTGTAGTGGATACTAATTCACATGAAGAGAACGAATAGGTGTTTTTCTCTAAAAAAACACCTAACGAATCAGTACCGAACAAACCGAGCGCGGGCGCACATGCCGAAGCTCGCGCAGAAACCTTTTTGTTACAACAGGGGTTGGTAAAGCGAGCCAAAAATTACCGCTGCAAGTTGGGCGAAATTGATTTGATAATGCAGCACGACACTGCTCACGAAACAACCCTAGTCTTTATTGAAGTTCGCCTCCGGACTCACACGGGATTCGCCAACGCTGCTGAAAGCGTAACCCATCGTAAGCAGCAAAAAATCATTAAAACGGCGCAATATTATTTACAGCAATACGGGCTTACGGATAAAGCCAACTGTCGTTTTGATGTCATCGCCTTTAGCGATAATGGCAACCCGGAATGGATTAAAGACGCATTTTCTGTTTAGCAAATTATTAATGAGTGTTGAATAAAATATTATGGAACAACGAGTCATTACCCTGTTTCACGAAAGCATCGAAGCCAAAATGCATGCCGGCGAGCAACT
>CAUOQW010000297.1:0-4193 GCA_963506825.1 uncultured Cellvibrio sp. | reverse complement strand
GCCATGATGCTCTTGCTGGCGATTACTATTATCCGTACATCCTTAATAAATGAATGGAAGATTCAGGTGCCTGCAAATGCGCCTAACCATTATTTAACCAACATCCCCGCTGACGAGTCTGCACGCTTGCAGCAAACACTTGAAAAAAATATCAATCAACAAGTTGCCATGATGCCCAACGTGCGCGGGCGCCTAGTTGAAATCAATGGCAAGGAACCTACCAAAGAGTTACGTGAAAAAAATAACTCTTTACGCAGAGAGCTAAATTTAACTTGGACCACCAGCTTGCCGGAAGCCAATAAAATTGTTGATGGTCAGTGGTGGGATACCTGGAAAAAAAGTGAACGTCAATTGCTAGGGGTTTCTGTTGAGGAGGGGACTGCTAAAGAGTTGGGTTTGAAGCTTGGCGATCAGTTGCGCTTCTCCATGGGCGGCTTAACCCTGGATTCTGAAGTTGCTAGTATCAGAAGCCTCGATTGGAAAACCATGAAGCTTAATTACTTTTTTATTTTTGAGCCTCACGCACTCGACCAGTTTTCGCCAAATTATATGAGCAGCATTTATTTGGATGAACAACACAAGCCCTTTCTGTATCAGTTGTTACGCGAGCATCCTACGGTATTGTTAATTGAATTTGATCGCATTATAGAAAGTATCCGCACCGTGATGGATCAAGTGAGCGACGGCATAGAGTTAGTGCTTTGGCTAACGCTTGTAGGCGGATGTTTAGTATTATGGGCGGCGGTAATGGGCAGCCTTGAAAGCCGTAAACAAGAGGCTGGTTTATTGCGTGCCCTCGGCGCTTCACGTCACTTAATATTGGGCGGCGTTTTAATATAATTTGCCATCATGGGATTGTTGGCGGGTGTAGTTGCTATTCTGGGTGCAGAGTTTTTAGTATTGAGTTTGCAAAAATATATTTTCAAACTTCCATTGCAGCCGCATTTTATTTATTGGCTGTTATCTCCGGTTTTAGGATGTATCCTCGTTGCCGCCTTGGGATTATTGGGATGTCGGCCGGTATTAACTACGCCACCCGCCATAGTCCTGCGCGAGGCTGCTTAATGGTTTCTAGTCTTAATGGTTGTGAGTATTAATGAAGTCTGCGCCTAAAAGTCGCGTATTAGATAAAGGTTTATGGGGCATGAGTGCCCCTATGTTTCTAGATCAAGCCGTTACCTACACCATCCCCCTCGTCGATATGTATTTTCTAAGCCGCGTGTCTGACTCTGCCGCAGCGGCAGTGGGCGCGGTTACTCCTCTCGTTTTCGTCGCTAACGCATTTCTGCAGGTCAGCGCTTTTGCTGGTGCGAGCATTGCGGGGCAGCGTATTGGTGCCAACGACTATCAACGCGGCAATGCCACTATTGGTGCTTATACGCTCCTCGTACTTTTTTTAGCGGTTATCGCAATATTTGCTGTTAATTACGGTGGGCCAGTCGTGGCGCGCAGCATGAATTTAAGCGATCCAGTGGAACATTATGCGGTGGAATATTTATCCTTAATCGGTTGGATGGTTGGCCTATGGGGATGCCGTCTTATATATCAAACTATCCTGCATATTTATGGCGTGCCCAAATGGAATACCTACAGCAATCTCATTCTTTTTGTGGTGAATTTATTAGGTTGTATGCTGGCTGTTCATGGTTTTGAATCGATTCCCCCAACCGGCGTAGCTGGCGTTGCGTGTGCTGGCATTAGTGCAGCATTGTGTAGTTTATTATTCGTAGCGGCGGCGGTACATTTACGTTTGCGTATTCATATTCCGTTGAAAGCAGCTTTCGCGCAATTTGGTTTGTTCATTACACCTGTTTTGCTTATTGCTGCACCCGCGATTTTAGAGCCTATGTCATTTCAAGGTTATATGATTGTATTGAATTGGATTGCCGCGGGCGTGGGTGATCTAGCGTTAAAATTTTAAATTTATACCTACAATACCTTTCTTTTTTGTTTGATGATTTCTATTGCGCTTAGCATGGCAACAGAAGCCATTATTGCGCAGCGGGTAGGGCGCAAAGAGTTCGATCTGGCGCATCTCCAACTTAAACAAAGTTTAAAGATTTCATTAATAGGCACTACGCTACTTGCATCTTTTTGGTTGGTGTTTAATCAACTCATCTTAAAACTGTTCACTAATGATCCTGAGGTTATTGCGATTGGCTTCTGGGTGTTTTTGTTGGGCTTTTTAGCGGAGCCCATGCGCACCATCAATATCACCATTGGTGGTGCATTGCGTTGTACGGGCGATGCAACCTTCACCTCTGTATCGAGTATTGCGGTAATTTGGTTGTTCTCTGTACCCTTGGCTTATGTATTAGCTGTGCCATTAGGGCTTGGTATTTATGGGCTTTTAATCGCCGCTATATTGGATGAAGCTGTGCGTGCGGTGATTAAATATTTTCGCTGGAAGGCGCGTAAATGGCAGAAGTATGGTGTTGCTCTAAAGGATGCGGTAGTTATTAATTAGCGAGTAGAGAATAACTGTTACTAGAGCGCGGCATTTAAATTCTAATTTAAATGCCGCGTTATTTATTATTTCAGGCGAGCCAAACGATAAAAACGTAAGTTATAACCTTGGTACTCAACTTCAGTAGGTTCAGAAACTTGGTAGAGTGTATTTAGCTGCGCAAGCTCCATCTGCTCATTTGAAAATTTCGAAAGCCATGGCATGTAAACATAATAGGCATTCTTGGGTAGCCGACTTTTATGTTTTGTTTGCAATTCATGCATACCTATTACGTTGTAATGAAATGTACCACGCCAATCGACAGTACGATTCAAAGTTACAGGATCTACAAAAACTCCACCCATATAAAACCATGGATACCAGCTATCTGCATTCCAGGCAATAATTTGCGTATCTGGTTTAAGCGGCATGGCTTTCTGCATTAGATTAAAAAGCTTATCGACGGTTGTAAATTCAGTGTTATATACAAATCCGTTGCCAACAGCTTCACCTGCGCTGTCAATTTGTAAAATTTCATGCTCACCAAAGGGTGCCGTACCAAACGTAAGTTTTGACAATGGGTCAATGGTTCGGAATGTTTGTGCCACAAATAACACCAAAATAATACTTAAAACAGACACGCGCACCTTTTGAGATTTAATGCCAAAGTGCATAGCGAAAACGGTGCACATAATGAGGAAAAAACCGGATGGCACTACATAGCGGGGAATAATAAAAGTGATATAGCTCAGGTTAAATGCAACAAAAGCGAAAAAACTAAACATTATCGGCAAGATGCCCCAAGAGTAATTTGCTTGTATTCTTGATGCTTGCGCTGCTGTTGATCCTAATTCTGGTAGTTTTTCTGTAGTTAATATTTCATGAGTAGCTGGTACATTTGACATTAGGGTTTGCTCTTCCTCATGTACACTGTTTTCAGCTACCTTACTTGTTGATACAAGATTATTAATTCTTTCTTCGTTAGCTTTCTTCCGCTCAATGTATCTACCTATGCCAATCAATACCACCACAAGCGCAATAGCGGTAGTAACCCAATGGAAATTCAATACAAACATTTCACCCGCACGATTAGCCATTACACGTGGATTAAAACCAAAACAATTCCAACCATTGGAGTCAAACTTTAAACCTGTGTCGTTGGACCACATGGCACCGCGTTGGGCGATAGTGAAAAGTTTAAAGACTATAACGGGCAGTAGCAAACAACCAATCCTATAGAGGCTAGGCCAGAGCTTTAAAGGTTGTCCATTCTGATAGTGTGATTGAGGAACTATTTCGCCCAAGCTGGGTATACGCCCAACCCTCAATTGCTGCGTCACATACCAGAGAACGTATAAACCTAAACCTCCAACTAAAGTTGCCCAAAAAATAATGCCAGGTTCCTTTGAGAAAATCATAAAGATACAGGCAATAGCGAAAAAACCGTAGCGACCATAGAGTAAAGCCGCGAGTGCTGCTGTAAAAAAGACCAGCACGGGGAAGTCAGTATTTAAATAAATAGAACAACCAAAATATAGCGGTTCAAATGCGTAGGCAGCGGTTGCTAGCAGCACTTCTGGGTAATAGCGTTTGTCTGGTAAAAAAAATAACAGAATTTTATAAACACAAAAAATCGAAAACATCGCCAACAAAATATTGGTCAGGTTGAGAATGTATTGATTGGGAAAGTCTATAAGCTGTCCTGCTACTAACAAGCTGTAATAACCCATGGACGGATGGCCAAAGG
>CAUOQW010000296.1:0-4206 GCA_963506825.1 uncultured Cellvibrio sp. | reverse complement strand
AACGGGAGAGTGGTTAAGTTTACCTTTAGGGCGCTATGATTTAACAAAAATTCATAGCCTGCGTGTGGGGACTTGGGTGGACAAGCATTCAACCCCGTGGCAGTTTGAACTCCGCTCAGGTTCTGCAAAAGGTGAGCTATTGGCGAAGGGTGAGAATGTTGCAGCTGCATTAGAAACCTACTCGCGTACTGAACTGAAATTACAATCGCAAGCGCAAGCGGATTTCCATCATCTCTTCTTGGTGGTGCGCAGCAGTCAAAAATCTGCAAGTGAATTGCAATTGTTGGACGTGTCGTTTCATCAATAACCGTCTTGTGTCATTGTGAATAAAAAAGGCCTGATTCTTTATGTAGAGTCAGGCCTTTTTGTTTGGTGGGTGTATTTTAGTAAGCGCTTGTGTAGATATTTTCCAATTGTTTATTTTTTAAAGGTTGCCCAAATAGGGCAGTGATCAGAGGTTTTTTCCATGCCTCTAATATCGTAATCAATACCTGTATCAACGCATATATCTTGTAATTTTTGGGTGGCAAGAATTAAATCAATGCGTAGGCCACGTTTGGGAGTATCTTCAAAGCCACCACTGCGGTAATCAAACCAGCTAAATAAATTGGTTAAGTCTGGGTTGAACTCGCGAAAGGTATCCTTGAAGCCCCAGGCCAATAATTCATTTAACCACACGCGCTCTTCAGGTAAGAAACTACATTTGCCTGTTCGCAGCCAACGCTTGCGATTATCATCGCCTATGCCTATGTCGCAATCTTGATGCGAAATATTCATATCGCCCATTAAAATAATTTTGTCATCAGGTGTATGGTGATTGTTTAGATAGCTCAGCAAGTCAGCATAAAATTTTGATTTCGCGGGGAATTTTACTGGATGGTCGCGGGATTCACCTTGCGGAAAATAACCATTGAGCACAGTGATTTCACCGTGAGGGGTGTCAAAAACACCGCCGATAAAACGGCGCTGCGCAACTTCGTCATCGCTTGGGAATCCTTTTAAAATTGTTTTAAACGGATACCTGGACAGTAATGCCACACCGTAGTGAGTTTTTTGTCCGTGGTACGCAAAGTGATAGCCCAACTTTTCAATATCTGCTATAGGGAAATCTGGATCGTTTACTTTGGTTTCTTGCAGCCCGATAAAATCGGGTGAGTGCGTTTCTATAACTGTTTCTAAATGACTTAAACGCATGCGAATGCTATTTACGTTATAAGAAATGACTTTCATAAACTGGGTTCCGGCTCATAAAAAACCCGAGTTCACAAACTCGGGTTTTGATTGGTGACAAAAAAGTTTTTAGATTTAGGGTTTGTGTACGAGTGTTTTTTTGGTTTGTAAAATAAAGTCACCCAAGATTTTACCTGTTTCTACCAAGTATGGGTCTTTTTCTGGTTCAAGATCTTTTTTCTTGGGTGCTGCTGACTCATCTTCATCTTTCTTCAATTCTTTCGCTTTGTAGTCGGCATAGTTTGCATAGACGGGTTCACTTTTCGCTTTACGCTTTTGGTTTTCAATATCCAAAGTGCGTTGTTCGATGAGTTTTTGTTCTTGTTGACGTGTTGCTAATTTCAACGAAACCGTTTTCTTGTTGTTCAGTTCATCGTAGAAAGCTGCTTGCTGCTGAACATACACAAATTCCGGGTCAGCTTTTACTCGCTCATTATGTGCAGGTTTAAGTGCAGGAAGAATGGCTCCAATGTTGTTGTAGAGATCGTGTGGTGCCGGGTGAACTTGATCCCAAGGTAGCGCATTATCATAACTGCTTTCACCTAATTCTTTCATATTAACAACACTTGGCAGAGTAATATCTGGGATTACACCGCGATGCTGGGTGCTGTCGCCAGAGACACGATAGAATTTCGCTTGAGTGATTTTTATATGACCTTCACCGCTTTCCACCGGCATGTAGGATTGTACTGAGCCTTTGCCCCACGTAGTGGAACCAACGACAAGGCCGCGCCCATAATCTTGAATTGCGCCCGCAAAAATTTCAGAAGCGGACGCGCTAAAACGGTTAATCAATACAATCAACGGACCACGATAGACCGCGGGTGTAGTCGCACGTACATCGCGATTAATAACTTCACCACGACGAATTTGAACTACGGGGCCCGGATCAATAAACAAGTTGGTCAGTGTTGCTGCTTCGGGTAAAGAACCTCCGCCATTATCACGCAAATCTACAATAAGGCCGTCAATATTTTCTTGTCGCAACTCTTGCATAAGGCGATAAACATCGCGCCCAACGCTGGAATTTTCGTCAAAATTTCCGTAAAAAACGGGAATATCTATCACACCCAGTTTTAAGTTTTGCGCACCGTTCTTAACATTCAAAATAGATTTTTTGGCTTTTTGATCTTCAAGCTCAATGGTATCGCGCTTGATCGAAATTATTTTGTGTTCAGTAATAGTTGGGTCGGCTGCAATAACTTCCAAACGAACAATAGTGCCCTTGGGGCCTTTGATTTTTTTAACAACATCGGTGAGGCGCCAGCCAATAATATCTTCGAATTCGCCTTTCTCGCCTTGTGCAACGCCCACAATTTTGTCATTCGGTTTTAATTGCCCTTGTTTTTCAGCGGGGCTTGCGGGAATAAGACGCGCGACTTTGGTGTAGTCTTCGTCAGTTTTTAATTCTGCGCCAATACCTTCAAATTTATTGGTCATGCTGGTCGCAAAATTTTGCGAATTGTCGGGCGATAAATAATTAGTGTGCGGATCAAACAAAGTAGTCAAAGAATTCATAATAACGCTGAACACTTCTTCTGAGGTTTGCTGTTTGAAGTAACGCAATTGGGTCACATATCGTTTGCGCAAAGTGGTGCGACTTTCTTCAAGCGATTTACCGCTCAACATAGAGCTCAATAAGCTTGCCTTGAGCTGTTGCATCCAAAGCTTATCTGCTTCTTCAAGTGTAAGTGGCCAAGGTTCTTCTTTTCTATCGGTTTTAATTGCTTCATCTACATCAAAATTAAAAACGAGATTCTTATCATCAAGCATGGCGATCACTTTGGTTAAGCGTGCGGTAAAACGCTCACCAAAACGATGATAGATAGTAAAACCATTTGCTAATTTTCCCGCTTTGAAATCATCGTCAAAGGTTTTGCGATATTTATCGAATTCAGCGATATCGGATGCAATAAAGAAATTTTTTGAAGAGTCGAGCGTTTGCAAATATTCGTCTAAAAAACGCGAACTCAAGCTATCGTTTAGCTCTTGCTTACGATAGTGCTGCTGATCGAGTTGATTGATAATCGCTATGGCCGTTTTGGATTGAACCGGAATGGGTTTTAATTTGGTTGCTGCTGTGTCGTTAAGAGCAAAACTACTCAGGCTGAACGCAATTGCAGTGGCTAACAATGAAGTGCGTAAAAGACGAGAAAACAAGGGTTGCATAAACAGATCTCAAATGTTGATCGGCCGTTGCGCCCTTGGTGCAACGGCTTGCGAAGGCGGTCACTATAACGTACTTCTTGCCAGGCAAGCCATAAGCAGCTTGGCAAAAGTGTGCTAAGTTGAGTGTGCTATTAGTTGGCGTTATTGGTTGGTTTTAGCCGCTCTGGCTCTTAAATCGTCAATAGAAATCCACAGCTCTTTACGCTCAAGAGGGGTTGCTTTGGGTAAGAATGGATTTGTGATATGAAAGGCGCGGCGATTGGGTAAATCGGCGCGATCAAGGGCATCTTTAACTTCTTTACTATTGTAGAAGTAGGTGTCGAAGCGGCCATCTTTAATGGCTGCTTCAAGGCCGTTTTCAATATCCTTCGCTAATTCCGGGTCGCCTTTGTGCACAAAGAAATAAGTGGGCAGGGGGTAAATCAAAACCAATTGTTTTTCTACGGCGAGATTGAGTTTTGGAAAGGCAGCTGTTTCGCTCCAAGCTTCGTTAGCTCCACGGGGGAAGGCGTCAAAACGGCCACCATCCAGCATGTAAAATAAACCGGGTTTTTTGGTGCTGGTGACCACGTCAAAACCAGCACTTTTCATAATGCTGGCGTCTTGCCAACTGCGGCCTTGGCCAAACTTAATTTTGCGTAAATCATCCAGTGTTTTCACCTCATCAAAACGTGCTTGGTCGCCATTGCGAATAATAAGCACGCGGTGGCTCATTAAGCCGCGGTAGGCATCTATGCGTATGGGTAGGTAATCGCTTTCCATTTGATCTGAGGTGCCGCCCCACATCAGAGATACACTGCCATTTTT